>JAYVRZ010000149.1:0-6316 GCA_043775965.1 Sphingomonas sp. | reverse complement strand
CCGATCACCGCGCCGAGTTCGACCTCGTAGTCGAGCTTCTCGGTGTTTCCCGGTTCGATCGCATCATAGGGTCCGGCAAGGCAGGTCGTCTGCTTGTTGAACCATACCTGGTGCGATGCGCGCGGCACGCCCAGGCGATCGGCCTCTTCGAGGTGCTTGCCGTAGTTCATGCCGATCGCGAGGTATTTGCCGGGTCGCTCGATCGGCGCAAGGAGTTGCGCGTCGGCAATCGGGATGACGGGCTGGGCTCCTGCTAACTTTGCTTCGATCGCGCGCACAGCCGCGGGTCCGCCCTCGATTATGGCCAGCATCGTCGGATAGTCGTTGCCGAGCGGCACGATCCCGTCGCCCTTGATCGCACCGACTCCGGTTTCGGCGCCATCGCGATAGCGTACCAGCTTCATGTTCCTCGTCCCTTCATGGCGTTGTCGCGCGCCTTTATACCGCGGTGGCGTTTAAGCCGCGATGAAACATGCCCAAAGCCGATGCCATGGGGCTATCGTTGCAGCTTTGCCGCAACCGATGCCGACATGGCCTCGAGCTCGCGTTGCGGCAGGTAGCGCCCGGCGCGCACCACGCCAAGCACGCGGTGGAGATTGCCCACGCTGGCGGTCGGATCGGCGGCGAGCAGCACGAGGTCGGCGTTGCGGCCCGCCTCGACGCTGCCCATGCTCGCCTCGCGGCCGAGGAACCGCGCCGGATCGATCGTCGCCATCTGGAGGATGCGCAGCGGTGGAACTCCGGCGCGCGCAAGCAGGTCGAATTCGCGGTGGAGCGAGCGGCCTGAAACGATCCACTGTCCGCCGAAATCGGTGCCCGCCATCATTTTGACCCCGCTTTGGGAGAATAACCCGGTCAGGCGGAGCTGGGCGGCGAACAGGTCGGCGAGGGTCTGGCGCTGCTCGGCGGTCAGCTTGGCGTCGAAATCGCCACCCACTTCGCGCCACAGCTTGCGCATCGCCCCGGGGACATAGCGCAAGTCGGGGTTGTCGCGCAGTTCGGCGCTGTTGCCTAGATTCATCGCCTCGAGCCGGGTGAGCGTGGGCACGATCCAGGTCGGGCTTGCCGCGACTTCGCTGGCGAAAGCGCGACATTTGGCGTCGTCGTATGTCGCCAGCACTCGGCGGATCAGCAGGAAGCCCTGCGGCGGGGTCAGCATCGTCGGATTGGCGAGCAGGCGTTGGAGCTTGGCCTGGTCGCCGCCAAAATCGACGACGGGCCGCGGCGGCAGGCCGTTCAGCATCGCCCGAATTGGTGTTTCGTCGCGCGAGCAGGCGAGCAGCAGGCTGATCGTCGGCCCCATGTGCTCGATCGCGGTCATCCCGCCATGGATCGCGGCGCGCGGATCGACCGTGGGTGGCAGGTGTCCGGCAAAGGGCAGCCCCCTATCGCGGGCTTCGGCCGCGGCCGCCAGGAACGCGTCGGCGGGCAGATCGACGACCTTGATGAAATCGACGCCCTGCGCCTTCTGCCGATCGACCTCGGCCTTCGCGGCGGCGGGCAAGGCCAGATCGGTCCCGGCGAGCAGGCGTCCCGGCTTGATCAGCAGGGCCGGGGTGGCCGATGAGATCAGCGCGAGGTTGCTCGCCGGATCGATCGGCGCCATCTGGCGGAACCCGGTGACGCCGTTGGCGAGCATCTCGGCCAGGCTGGTCTCGGGACTTGCGGTGTTGAGATTGTGCGCGTGCATGTCGTTGAAGCCGGGGACGACGAACGCGCCCTTGCCGTCGACGACCTTCGCGCTTCCGCTGACCCCGATCGATCCGGCGGCAACGACGCGGACAATTCGCCCATCGGCGACGACAACCGCCCGATCGCGCGCGACGGTGCCGTCACGGACGTCCACCACACTGACGTGATCGAGCAGCAGGCCATCGCGAATGGTATCGCCCGGCGGGATCGCGGCGCACCCGGCAAGCAGGGTGGCGACAGCACAGATCGCCGCGTTTCCAAGGCTTTTGCTGCTGCGCACGCTCTTCTCCCGATCCGATTTTCCGGCTTGCTACGGGATTCCGCCAACCGCGTAACGAACCGCGAACCCGCCGAGCGATACCGAACTGCTAGCGCGGCGACAGGCGGTCCAGCAGACGCCGCGGGTTATCGCACAGGATGGCGCGGCGGACGGCGGGTTCGAGATCGAGGCCCGCGAAGTTCCCGACCGTTCCCGCCACGTCGTAGTGCGGATGGTCGGTGCCGAAGAGAAGCTGTGATGTCGGAAAGTAAGCCAGCCCGGCGCGCATCGCGGGCTCGTTCGCGCACGCTGCGGTGTCGTAATGCAAGCGGCGCAGTGCATTGTCGATCCCGTGCGGCGCGACGACTTCTAGATCCTTCCAGAACCCCGGTCCGACATCGCGCAAGCGACCCGCCAGCATCGGGATTGCCCCGCCCAGGTGCGAGAATATCCAGCGGATGTTGGGAAAGTTCAGCAGCGCCCCGCTCTGGAGCAGATCGAAGATCGTGCGCACCGTATCGAACGGGAACTCGAGCAGCGCGCTCGCCCCCCACGGGTTGCTGTGGATCATTCCCGCGCAGCACGGCGGCGACTTGGGATGGACGTGGACCGCCGCTCCCCGGCGATCAAGCTCGGCCAGGATCGGGGCGAAATCGGGGTGGCCGAGCCAGCGGTTGCCATAGCTGGTCATGAGCCCGATGCCGGTCGCGCCGAGGGTGTCGAGGGCGTTTGCGATCTCCGCCAGGCTGCCTTCGATCTGGGGCATCGGCAGCAGTGCGAACAGCCCGAACCGGCCAGGATGCTCGCGCGCCATGCCCATGGCGAACTCGTTGATTCGCCGCGACATCGCGGATTGCGCCGCTCCTTCGAGAAAGCCGATGGTCCCCGCAGGGAGCGACAGCACCGCGGTCTCGATCCCCGTGCGGTCGAGCAGGTCGATGGCACCCTGTACCGACCATCCGGTGTAGGGCGGCTGCATGAAATGCGCCTTGTATTCGGCCCAGTCATCCGCGAGCGGCGCGTTCGCCCAGGCCTGCATCAGGAACTCGGGATAGAAATGATGATGGACGTCGACCGTCCCCTTTGCCGCTCCAGCCATACGTTCCCGCTCCCTCGATCACGTCCGTTTGCCAAATAACGCGACGGTCTCGCAGCCGGTAAAGGGGCCGGGGCGATGCGCGAAGGGTATCTCGCTCGGCCTTGCGTGCTCTTGCACCGGATCGGAAAAACTGGCCAGCGGATGACATGGATGCGCTCGAGGGAGGGGCTGCCCGATGACCGATGCTGCAATCTCCGCGCAGGCGACGACCGATCCGCGGCAGCTTCTGCTCGAAGCGCCGATGAGCGGTTTCCAGACGCGCGCCGTCGCGACCACCGTGGCGCTGTGCGCGCTCGACGGGTTCGACGTGTTCGCGATGACGTTTGCCGCGCCCGCGCTCCTCAAGGACTGGGGTATCGACAAGGGGCAGCTCGGCCTCGCCCTATCCGCCGGGTTGCTGGGAATGGCGCTGGGGTCGCTGCTGCTGTCGCCGCTGGCGGACAGCTTCGGACGGCGGCGAATGCTTTTCACCGCGTTGGGGATCATGATCGCGGGTACTGCCTGGACCTCGGTGGCGGGCGGGATCGGCGAACTCGTCGCCTCGCGGCTGTTCACGGGCCTCGGCATCGGCGCGATGATCGGGGTGATCATGCCGCTCGCAGCCGAGTACGCGAATGCGCGCCGCCGCGATCTTGCGGTTGCCGTTTGGAGTGTCGGCTTTCCGCTTGGCGGAATTATCGGGGGCTTCGTCTCGTCCTATCTTCTCGCTGAATTTGGTTGGCGTTCGATCTTCGTTACCGCAAGCGGTCTCGGCGTTATCATGGGTCTGGCCAGCGCGTTGCTGCTGCACGATCCCGTCGGCCTGGTGATCGCGCGCCCCGGCACCGATGGCCTCAAGCGGGTCAACGCCTTCCTTGCGCGCTGCGGGCACGCCGCGGTCGCCGCCCTCCCGCCCCCTCCGGAAGATCGGACCATTCCGCTTGGTCGCCTGTTCGCCGAGGGTATGGCCGGATCCACGATCCGGATCACGCTGATCTATTTTCTCGTCGTGATCCCGGTGTTCTTCATGCAGACCTGGCTGCCGACGCTCATCGCCGACCTTGGCATCGCACCTTCGCAAGCAGCCTCGATCTCGGCGTTCTTCAGCATCGGCGGAGTGGTCGCGGGGCTGGGAATCGCGTTGTTGTCGGCTCGGCTGGGGCTGCGAGCATTGCTCAATGGCATGCTGATTTGCGGGGCGATCATGATCGTGGTGTTCTCGCGGCTCCCGGGCGACCCGGCGCTGCTGATCGCCGCCGCCGCGGTCGCTGGGTTCTTCGTCCAGGGCTCGATGGTCAGCCTCTATGCGGTCGTCTCACGGACCTTCCCGGTCGAAATGCGCGCGAGCGGGACCGGGTTCGTCATCGGCATCGGCCGCGTCGGCAGCATCCTGCCACCACTGCTGGCCGGAGCGCTGGCGGCGGCGGGACTGAGCCGCACCGGCATCGCGCTGGTTATGGCCGCGCCCGCGCTGGCCGCCCTCGCGCTGTTCGTCCGCTTCCTTATCCGTCCTCCAACAACGGCCTGATCGATGCAAGACCGCCATGAAATCCGCGATTTGATCGAAAACTGGGCCGTTTGGCGCGACGCGGGCGAGTGGGATCGCTTCGCCACCGTTTGGCACGACAACGGCTGGATGATGACCACCTGGTTCCAGGCCCCGGCGCGCGATTTCATCGCCCGTAGCCGCAAGGCGTTCGAGACGGGCCTCCGGGTGCTCCACAACCTCGGTGGGTCGAGCATCGACGTGAGCGGGGACCGTGCGGTCGCGCACACCAAGATGGAAATTACCCAGCGCGCCGAGGTCCACGGGGTGGAAGTCGATGTCCAGTGCCAGGGCCGCTTCGTCGATGCGCTGGAGAAACGCGACGGTCGCTGGGGGATCGTCCTGCGCCAGCCGGTATACGAACTCGATGCGATGCGCCCGGTCCATCCGGCGCAGATCGTCGAACTCGACGCCGAACGGCTCAACCAGTTCCCCGAGGGGTATCGTCATCTCGCGTACCTGCAAGTCGAACAGGGGATGGATGTCTACCGCACCATGCCCGGAACACGAGGCGAAGAGATCGCCGAACTCAACCAGCGGATGGCAAGGTGGCTCGCCGGAGAACCGGCCTGTTGCCTGCACGCCGCATTTGCGGTCGCCTGATCGCGGTTGTGGAGGCGTCCGCACTACCGATATCAGCTCGGTATCGGTGGTGCCGCCCAGCCGTCTCTCCAACCGGCAGTCCAAAGCATAGCGGAACGCCCAGCCGCCCCCAGAAGCGGGGCGGACACGGGAGTATTGCGATGCGGAAGCCCTTCACGACCACCCGGCTGATGGTTTCGGCCGCGTTGCCGCTCATTTTTCTCGCCTCGACCGCCAAGGCACAGGATGCCGAAGCGACCGCGGACGACCAAGGGTTGAGCGAGATTGTCGTGACCGCGCAGAAGCGGGCGGAGAACCTTCAGGACGTCCCGCTCGCCGTTACTGCGGTGAGCGCGGATACGCTCAAGGCCGCTGCGGTTTCCGATACCCAGCAACTTACCGCGCTGGTCCCCGGACTCCAGGTCCGTACGACTGCGGGTTCGTTCCAGCCTGCGATCCGCGGTATCGGCACGTCGTCAAGCGTCGTCGAGAACCCGGTCGCGCTGTATATCGACGGGGTGTACCTGCCGCAGCAGCGCGAAGGCCTGCGCGAACTCAACGACATCGAGCAGGTTGCGGTCCTCAAGGGGCCGCAGGGCACGTTGTTCGGGCGCAACGCGACCGGCGGCGTGATCCAGATCACCACCCGTGCGCCGAGCCACGAATTCAAGGGCGAAGCCGGAGCGTCGATCGACAACTACGCGCTGCTCAAGTCCGATCTCTACCTGACCGGCGGGCTGGGCGACAACGCCGCTGCCAGCATCTCGGCGTTCTATTCCAAGCAGGGCGAGGGTTGGGGCGACAACCTCACCAACGGCCATGATACGTTCAAGTTGCGCCATGAATTTTCGGTGCGCGGCAAACTGCTGTTCGAGCCGGGCCCGGACACCTCGATCACCGTGGCAGGCGATTATCTTGACCGCGATGCGCTGACCAACAGCTTTCAGAACTATCCCGGTACGCAGCTGACCTTCGTCAAGCTGCCGACGCTGAAGGACGTTCACGATTCCTATGCGGGCGCGGATTCGTTCGTGAAGTTCAAGGGTGGCGGGGCCAGCCTGACGATCGACCACGACTTCGGCTTCGCCAAACTGCTGTCGATCTCGGCATACCGCAAGGGCAAGGGCGATATCCAGTTCGACAATACCGGAGCTCCGGG
>JAYVRZ010000148.1:0-4680 GCA_043775965.1 Sphingomonas sp. | reverse complement strand
CGCGCTGATCGGCACGCGGCGGCTCTACGACTGGGCACACCGCAACCCCGCGATCCGCATGACGCCGACCGGGTATACGCATGACGCAGCCGTGCTCGGCCGCCTGTCGCGGCTGGTCACGATCAACTCGGCATTGGAGGTGGATCTCACGGGCCAGGTCAATGCCGAGCAATCGGGGTCTGCCTATATGGGCGGCACCGGTGGACAGGTCGATTTCGTCCGCGCCGGCGCCCGATCGCCCGGCGGCCGCTCGATCGTCGCGCTCTCGTCCAGCGCGAAGGGCGGCACGCTCAGCAAGATCGTCGCGACGCTGTCGGGCCCGGTGACGACCGCGCGCAGCGATGTCGACGTGATCGTCACCGAATATGGCGCGGCCGAACTGAAAGGCCAGACGCTCGCCGAACGCACCCGCCGCTTGATCGCTATCGCCCATCCCGACTTCCGCGAAGACCTTTCGCAAGCGGCGTACGCTATCCAGCAGCGGGGATTTTAGAATGGGTTCGCGCGGAGACGCGGAGACGCGGAGGTAGTGCACTTGCGGCGCAGCCATGATGTCTCTCTATCGTCGTATATGAGGAACAGTCCGTTATGTTCGAGACGCCTGCGGCGAGCGAAACATCCTCCGCGTCTCCGCGTCTCCGCGTGAACCCATTCTTTTCTAGGAGCAGACCATGACCGACGCCGTCCTGTTCGAAGCGCGCGCCGATGGCATAGCGATCATCACGCTCAACCGACCCGATCAGCGCAATGCGCTCGGCAAGGATATCCGCGACGGGCTGTTCGCGGCCTGGGATCGGTTCGAGCGTGACCCCGCGCTCCGCGTCGCGATCCTGACAGGCGCGGGCGAGAAGGCGTTCTGTGCCGGCGGCGACCTGAAGGAAATGGTCGAGCGCGGACTACAAGTGCCGCCGCGCGACATGTTCCCGGTACCCGGCGACAACATCGAAGTGTCCAAGCCTACCATCGCGGCGGTCAACGGAGTCGCGTTCGCCGGCGGCTGGATGATCGCGCAAGCCTGCGACCTGTGCGTCGCCAGCACGGCCGCGAAGTTCGCGATCACCGAGGTCAAGGTCGGTCGCAGTTCGCCGTGGGCGGCACCGCTGATCCACATGATTCCGCAGCGGATCATGATGGAGATCATCCTCACCGGCAAACCGATCACCGCGCAGCGCGCGTACGAGATCGGGCTGGTCAACCGGCTCGCCGAACCCGAAGACCTCATGGCCAAGGCGCTCGAACTCGCCGGCGAAATCCTCGACGGCGCGCCGCTGTCGGTGAAGGCGGGGCGCGATACGGTGATGCTGGCAACCGAAATGGGCCGCGCGGCGGCATTGCAGGCGGCGCGGCATGCGTCGGAATTCACCTATCGCAGCGAGGACGCGCAGGAGGGGCCGCGCGCGTTTGCGGAAAAGCGCATCCCCGACTGGAAATCGCGGTAGCGATACGGGTTGCGCGATGAGCTTGTTATAGTGTGCCTTTCACGAAGCGAGGGCGCGCGATGAACGAGATGACCAGGATCGTCGAGAGCGCGGACGATCTGCTCGCGCCCGTCACCGTGCCGGTCGATGCCTATGTGTCGAAGGACTATTCGGTCGCCGAGCAGGACCGGCTGTGGCGCCGCACCTGGCTCCAGGCCGGTCGCCTCGAGGATATCCCCGAGGTCGGCAACTTCATCACCTACGACATCCGCGGCGACGGGGTGATCATCGTCCGCACCAGCGAGACCGAGATCCGCGCCTATCACAATGTCTGCCCGCACCGCGGCCGCCGACTGATCGACGTTCCCGCAGGCCAGCATAACGCGCGCGGCAAGACCGCGAATTTCATCTGCGGCTATCACGCATGGACCTTCAACCTCCAGGGACGCTGCACCTATATCCAGCATCAGGACGACTGGCAGGGCGCCCTGACCGAGGAGCGTACGAACCTCGGCAAGGTGCAGGTCGACACTTGGGGCGGCTGGATCTGGATCAATCTCGATCCCGACGCCGCGCCGCTCGCCGAGTTCCTCGATCCGGTGCCGGCGATGCTCGATCCATACGGCCTGCAGAACATGCGGCCGCGGTGGCGCAAGTGGATCGTGTTCGATTGCAACTGGAAGGTCGCGATGGAGGCGTTCGCCGAGACCTACCACGTGTTCAGCACGCATCCCGAGTTCAACGATTTCGGCCAGTTCCGTGGCTGGGCGCACAATCACGGCCTCCACACCAATATCGGCTACGAAGCGCCCAAGGGCATGGAAGAGGATTCGGGCAAGCTCCGTGTCGGCACCGGCGATGCGCGCGTGACGACCGCGGAGCTGCAGAACTTCACTTGGGCCAACGCCAACACGAACACGACGCGGACTTTGGTCGAGGCGGCCAACCGCCTGATCGACGAATTGCCCGAGGATACGCCGGCGATGGACGTGTCGCGCCACTGGATTCAGTCGGCGCGCGCCGCGGATGCCGCACGGGGCGTGATCTGGCCGACGGTCGAGCCCGCTCATACCGCCAAGGCGGGGACCGCGTGGCAGGTTTTCCCGAACTTCCAGATCGGCCAGGCGGTCAACAACATGCTCTGCTACAGCGCCAAGCCGTTCGGCGACGACCCGGACAAGTGCATCTTCGAAGCGGCAGTGTACGAACTATATCCGGAGGGCGAGGCGCCCGAGACGAACTGGGAGTATACCGCCGCGGAGGATTGGCCGCCGGTCCTCCAGCAGGATTTCGCCAATATGGCCGCGGTCCAGCAGGGCATGAAGAATATCGGCTTCCGCGGCACGCAGCCTAATCCGTACATGGAGCGGTCGGTCGCAAGCCTGCATTATAACCTGGCAAAGTTCATGGGGATGGGCGCGCCGCGATCGACATCGTGAGCATCGACATCGTGAGCGGGGCCACGCTGTCGAGGCCGACAACCAGCGCACGGGCGGAGTGGCGCGCGCATCCGGTGCTGCCGATCGCCGCCGCGCTCGGCTATGCCACCAGCGTCATCCACATCTACGGACTGGGGCCGTATATCGCACCGATCGGCGAGACGTTCGGCTGGTCGCGCACGCAGGTGACGATCGGGCTGACGCTCTCGACGCTGGTGCAGGCGATCTTCAGCCTGCCGATCGGGTTGCTGGTCGATCGCTACGGCCCGCGCCGGTTCGGTGTCATCGGTATCCTGCTGACGTGCGGCGCGTTCGCCTTGCTCGGCACGGCCAGCGGCACGTCGACGAACTGGTATGCGCTGTGGGGCATCCTCGCGCTCGCGACGTTGCCGGTACAGGCGACGATCTGGACCAGCGCGGTGGCGACCCGGTTCGAGGCGTCGCGCGGGTTGGCGTTCGCGATCACGCTGTGC
This sequence comes from Sphingomonas sp., assembly GCA_043775965.1. Lineage (GTDB taxonomy): Bacteria > Pseudomonadota > Alphaproteobacteria > Sphingomonadales > Sphingomonadaceae > Sphingomonas. The sequence continues at coordinate 1,350 of JAYVRZ010000148.1, read as the reverse complement.
GGGGCATCGGTGGCGGTGGCGGTGTTCCCGTTGCTCGGGACTTGGCTGATCGGGCGGTACGGCTGGCAGACCGCGGTCGTGATCCAGGGCGGCGTCTGGGCGGCGATCGCCTTCCCGGTTATTTTCCTGTTCTTTCGCGGCGCGCACGACGCATCGCGCGGCGTTGCGGCTGTCACGAAAGCCGATCGACCGGTGCTGAGTGGAGTGCGGCTGGGGGAGGGGCTGCGATCGAGTATCTATCTGAGGTTGCTGGTCGCTAGCCTGTTGTTCACCTTCACCATTATCGCGCTCGTGGTGCATTTCGTGCCCATTCTCACCGATCGCGGCGCGACCGCGCTGGGCGCGGCGGGTATCGTCTCGCTGGTCGGCGTCTTCTCGATCGTCGGGCGATTGGCGACAGGTCTGCTGCTCGATCGCTTTCGGGCATCCCATGTCGGCGCCGTGGTGTTCATGCTCCCGGTGGTCGGATGCCTGTTGCTGCTGACAGTCGGCGGCACGGTGGCCGGCCAGATGATCGCGGCGGCGTTCGTCGGGGTGACGCTCGGGGCCGAGGTCGACGTTATCGTCTACCTGACGACTCGGCATTTTGGATTGAAGAGCTTTGGTGGCCTGTATGGCGGGTTGTTGATGGCACTGTCGGTCGGGACTGCGACCGGACCGCTGGCGGCTGCGGCGATCTTCGATCGATACGGCAGCTACGCGCCGTTCCTATGGCTCACGATCGCCTTCATGGTCGCGAGCAGCGCCGCGCTTCTGAGCCTGCCGCGGCCGAAAGATATGATCTAGAGGATACGGCCCAGAATAACGGCGCGCGTTTCCGCCGAACCGACGGCCGGAGTCCTCCTTATCCGATAGCCGCGCCTTTCCCGAAGGGGAGGACAGTGAAATCCAGCGGATACGGCAAAGGGTGTTGGAGACGGTGAACGGTCGAGGGACGGCCCTGCATCCCCGGCAACTAGATCATGCGCGCGCCCCGACCCCTGAAACGCTCGTCTCAAACCCCGATCGAGTGATCCACCGCGTCGGGCGAACGATCCGGCCACGCTTGCTTGATGGTCTCGACGATCGCCGCCTCGGCCACGGCGCGCGTGTGATAGATCGGCTGGGAATTAGCGATCATGCTGCCGTCCGGCCCGAAGGCTTCGGCTGCGACCATTCCGTTTTTCGCGTCGTCGACCAGTTCAATACGAAACCGCCCCATCGTCCATCTCCCTGTCATCGTGTAAAATGAAAACGGCCCCCGGCGTCCGTGTATCCACGGAACGGGCGGAGGCCGTTCAGATCATGCAGGCGATATTTACGCGAGCGGCGCTTATTCGAACGGCTCTTCGCCCTGCAGCTTCGTGCGAT
>JAYVRZ010000147.1:0-6499 GCA_043775965.1 Sphingomonas sp. | reverse complement strand
TTGCGAGCGAGACAGCGTACGCTGAAAGGCGGTGTATGGGTCTTTTCAGCAGCTGAGCAACGACAAGCTGTCTCTGTAAGTCCATGCCTTTTCGGCAGGTTTGCACCGCATTGCGCGCCGCAGACTGAACGCTACGGGCAGTTCGGGATTGTCATTCCGCCGAGAACGTCAATCGATGCCACGCAGTCGAAAGATAGCCGGCAAAATTCCACACGGCTTCGGGTTGCTCAGGTTGCGTCTGGCCGGCGCCGTCGACTGCGCGAACGACGAGTTCGTGACGTCCCGCCGCCACATCGACAGTGATGCTCCACTGCGACCAACTCCACGGTGCGTCCGGGCGGCCGACGATGTCGGCTTGTTGCCAGTCGATCGCGCCATTCGTTGACACCTCGACGCGAGAAATCGTACGGCCCGAGGCGATTGCATAGCCTTGGATCGTGCAGCGGCCGGCTGGAACGCGCGCGCCGTCAACGGGTGAGCATATCGCCGCGTTGACCGGCATCGCTTCGATGGTGAGCCCGACGTCCCAATCGGCATTCTCCTTTAGGACGTCGGCTGGAAATAGCTTGTAGTCCTTGGCCTGGATCGGCGCTTCGGAGGGACGATCCCGGACCTCGATCCGCGTCAGCCATTTGGGGCTGCGGACCCCGGCGTAGCCTGGCACGACGAGGCGAAGCGGGGCGCCGTGCTCGGGCGTGAGCGGCTCGCCATTCATAGCCCAAGCGATCAGCACATCGGGATCGCAGGCCTTTGCGAGCGAAATGGAAGCGCCGTATCGTGCGATGTTGCCATCGACATCCACCTCGTCCGCGCTCGTCATCCCGACGAAGGACGCGCCCTCATGCACGCCCGATGCTGCGAGCACGTCCGCCAGCGCCACGCCGGTCCATTCCGCATTCCCGATCGCGCCGATATCCCACGGATCGCCGGACGTTTTTGCGACGTCCTGCAGATGCGCGCGGCGGTTGCCGGCGCATTGCATCGTCGCCGCGACTGTGCGGACCGGGAACGCCGCCCGCAGTTCCGACGCCGTAAACGACGCGGGACGGTCCACCAGCCCGTCTATCGCGATGCGGTGATCATCCGGCAAATGCGGGGTCGGACCGTGACTGCGGATGTAGAACTGCGCCTGCGGCGTCAGGAACGACGCGACCAGCGCATCGGGTCGCGTCTCAGCGTTCAGAGGGTCGGGGCAGCGTACGATGAGGTCGCGTTCGGCACGGGCAAGGGCGGTCATGGTCTACTCCGTTTCCTTCCCAACGCTCGGACGCCGGGAAGGATTGCGGGGTGGCGACTATTTCTGGACCTGAACCACTTGGCCCACCGCCGTCGGATCGCCGGTCGCGACGACGAGATAGCGGCGGATGTCGCCCTTCGCGTCGCTCACGACCTGGCGCAGTGGACCGATGGCGTTGACGATCGCGCTGCCCGCCGGGTTGGTCATGAACTTGGCGAGCGGCTGGACCGGACCGCCGCCATCGGCGCGGTTGGACAGGCCGAGGACATAGGGCGTCTTCGGCGTGAGGCCGGCGACGGCGGCCTGCAGGATCTGCACCTGTCCCTGATCGAACAGCGTAACTTGGCTGCGGCCGGTGCCGGTGCCCGGTGCTGCCAGCGTCAACTGGACCTTCATGCCCGCCTGCGCGAGCGGGACGAGGTTCGCGCGACCGTCGCCGCTAGGAACCGCGCGAGGGACGTAGGCGACGCCTTGCGGGCCCTGGCCGATCGGGATCGTCGCGAGGACGGTGTTGCTGGCGGTATCGATCGCCGCGACCGCGTCGGCGTTCTCTAGCCCGACATACATCCGCGTGCCGTCGCCCGACGGCCACAAGCCGTGCGGCAGCGCGCCGACCGGGATACTCGCCACCTGTGCGAAGTCGGTGGTTCGGAACACCTTTACGACGTTCTCGGTACCGACCGTCACATAGGCGAACTGGCCGTTCTTGTTGCGAGCGATATTGACGTGGTTGGTGATCGCGCCGGTATCGAACGTTTTGAGCACCGCAAAGGGTGGCTTGGCGTCGAACACCATGACCTTGCCGACGTCCTTGAGCGTCAGCCAGACCTGCTTGCCATCGGGCGTCGCGGCGATGTCTGGGCAGAACGGGCTGGCCTGCTTCACCCGGCCGACGATCTTTTTCGACGCGGTGTCGATCACGACCGTCTCGGGCGAGAAGCTCGAACAGACATAACCGTATTTCCCGTTCGGCGAGAAGATCGTCATGCCCGGACCATTGGGCACCGGGATGCGCGAGGTCGGCTCGAACGTCTTGCCGTCGAGCACTTGGATATAATCCTCGCCGCGCACCGCGACCCACACTTCGCGGCCATCAGGGCGGAAGAACGCCTCATGCGGTGAGCGCCCGACATAGGTCGTGTGCTTCACGGCATTGGTCGCGGTGTCGATGAACGTCACCGAATTCGATCCGATCGAGATCACCGCCAGCGTCTTACGGTCGGGTGAGAAGCCCATGCCGTGGACGAGCAGTTGCCCCTTGTAGAGCGGGCTGAGATTGGCGGGGGTCTGGTCGCCGAGCTTTATGACGCCGAGCAGCGTGTTCGTCGACGGATCGATCACCGACACGGTGTTGGAGAACTGGTCCGAGGTATAGAACCGGTCCTGCGCACTGACAGGGATGTCGGGGGTTGCGTTCGGTACCTGCTGGGCAAATGCCGGGGCCGAGAAAGACAGAGCAGCACAGGCGGTTAAGGTAAAACGCTTCATGGACGGTCTCCGTGATGGGGGTGACCGTTGGCGGTCGGTTCGGTTCGTGGAGGCAACGTGCTGCCGTCGGATAGGATGCCCTGCATCACCGCGATTTCCTGGCGTTGTTCGACGATGATTCCCTGCGCAAGCCGGCGCAGGCGTTCGTCCTTGCCATAGCGCAGTTCGACTTCGGCCATGTCGATCGCGCCCTGATGATGGGGAATCATCATCCTTGCGAAGTCGCGATCGGCATCGCCGAAATAGCCGGTCATCATCGCGCCGTGCATCCGCGTCATCGCAGCATCCATAGCGGACGCGAAGCTGTCCGTCTGCGCTATAGCGGCCGTCGATCCGGACAAGGCTATCGCTATCAGTAAGGTCGTGCGCGATTTCATCGTCATGCCCCTAGTCATCCCATTTACGACACGCGAGCGATGATGCCGATGATCGTTGCTAGCACGGCCATGCAGGCCGGGAGAAAAAGCATCTGTACAGCCGCTTCGCGCCCTGTGATGGTGCCCGTCAGAATATCGACCGGGCCCTTGATGAACTCCGGAAACGAGCGGAGATGTTCGCCGGGGGCGGGAGTATCGGCGAGTACGATGCCGCCCGCGATCAGAGCGAAATACAGGATCATGAAGACTGACACGACCGTCAGGACGAGCGCCGTAGCTGCATCACGTGCGAAGAAGGTCCAGAAAGTCAGCAGCATGGCTGCATATACGCCGACCAGCAGGCCCAACATGACAGCATGGACACCGCGCGACGCGATGCCTGGAGCAGTCCTTTCCAGCTCGTCATAATTGCCCGCATCCGGCACAATCGCGAGATGTCGACGCGCAGGCTTAGGAACAACGAGTATCTCGGGAGCGAGATCATAGATCGGTTGTGTAGCCATGAGGAAGTCTCCACGCGTCTCGGTGAATGCCGAGCGTGACAATGTAGATGATCGCGGCGCGGCCGTCGGTCCAACGCATAGGCATGGTCGTTCCGATCGCTTTAAAAGAACGGTTACCAAACTACGATCATGATTTCGTATCGGAACTATCGCGATCATGCGTTGGACGCGGGGAACATATCGGTCGATCTCGCCGCATCGGACCGGCACGATCACCCGCCGGATCCGCGATAAGGATCAAACGATGAAAGCTGCGATCGTTCTGGTTGCTGCAATGTTGGCTTCGGTAACGCCGGTCCCAGCGATGGCTCAGGCCTATTGGGCTGCGCCGGCCGCGGACGACTTTGCCTACGATATCAATGCTGTTCAGGCACCGTGGTCGAAGGCTGATATCGACGTCAGCCACCATGACCGGATCTACGTGTCCGATCCGACATCGACTAAGATCGTTGTCATCGATCCTGTAGCGGGCAACGAACTGGGACGGATCGACCTCTCCAAGAGCGCTATGGCTGAGCCTAGCTTTTTCGGTCCGAACGTCCAGCGCCTGGCTGCCACGCGTGACGGGCGGACCGTGGCGCTATCGGCATCAGCGCAGCGGAGCGTGACGCTCGTAGATCTGGCCACGAACACGGAACAAGGCCGGACCGTGTTCGAAACATCGCCTACCGCCGTGGCTTTCACCCCCAACGGGCACGAACTCTGGGTTTCGCTCGGCGATGAACATGCCATCGCGGTCGTGGATCCTAAGACCGCGCGGGAGATCACGCGCATACCGGCGAATGGCGGAGCGGGCGCGATCATCCTGTCCCCTAACGGACGCTATGCCTTTGTGTCGCTTACGGCAAAGCCGTCCATCCTGGTTGTCGACGTCGCGCATCGGCGCATCGTCGGACACGTCGCCAGCACCGGTGCAGGAGCGGGAGCAATCGCGGTCTCGCCAGATGGCAAACAGATCTGGGCGACACGCCGCGATAGCGGCACGACCACGGTCTTTGCTGCCAAACCGCCGTTTGCGGTACGCGATGTGATCAAGACTGGCCCCGCAACAGGCGCGATCAACTTCGCCCAGCGCGCGGACGATTCCTTTGCCTATATCGGCGTTGGCGGCGATCAACCTGCAATCAAGGTCTATAGAACCGACAGCCTGGAGGCTGTGACAACCGTCCCGCTACAAGCGGCTCCGACCGCGGTTTGGCCGTCGGGCGATGGTACGAGGATCTATGCTAGCCTCGCCGGAACCAACAAGGTCGCTGCGATCGACACGCTGACGTACACCACGGCGTCGACGATCCCGATCAGTACCGATGCGCAAAGCCTGATCTACGTTCCAGGTGCCGTGCGATCAGGAAAAGGTCTCGCCAATCTGGTGCCATCCGGGCGCGACGCAGCGCTTGCCCTGGCGGTGCGTTGATTGGTTTTACAACGTCTATAATCTCTGAACGAAAGCCTTTACGAAATGACCAAGCCCCCCGTCAGGATCGCGATCAGCGGTGCCGCAGGACAGATTTGCTATTCGCTGCTCTTCCGGGTCGCGCACGGTGACGTGTTCGGGCCGGACCAGCCCGTTATTCTTCAACTGCTCGACGTGCCGCAGGCGCTGGACGCGGTACGCGGCGTGGTCATGGAATTGGAAGATTGCGCGTTCCCGCTGCTGGCAGATGTGATCATTACTGATGATCCGATGGTCGCCTTCAAGGACATCGATGCGGCCATGCTGGTCGGGTCTCGTCCGCGCTCGAAGGGCATGGAGCGCCGTGATTTGCTCGCCGCCAACGCGGCGATCTTCAAGACGCAGGGCGCAGCGCTGGACGCTGTGGCCAAACGCGACGCCAAGGTTCTGGTCGTCGGCAATCCGGCCAATACAAATGCCTGGATCCTTGCGCAAAGCGCACCGGGTTTCCCTGCTGAAAACATCACGTCGATGATCCGCCTCGATCACAACCGCGCGCAGGGACAGCTTGCGGCCAAGGCGGGTGTCGGTGTCGATGCGATTAAAAAGCTCGTCGTCTGGGGAAACCATTCGCCGACGATGTTTGCCGACTGGGGGAATGCCGAACTCGGTGGCCAAAAGCTCGCCGACCGTATCGGAGACGAAGCCTGGTACCGCGAGACGCTGATCCCCACCGTTGCGCAGCGCGGGACGGCGATCATCGAGGCACGGGGTGCGTCCTCGGCCGCGTCGGCTGCAAATGCAGCGATCGACCATCTGCGCGACTGGGTGCACGGGGCAGGCGACAGGTGGGTGTCGATGGGCGTGGTGTCAGATGGCTCTTACGGTATCCGGCAAGGGCTGGTGTGCGGCGTACCGGTGCACTGCGAGAGCGGTGGGTACGCGCGTATCAAAGGACTAACCCTCGATCCATTCCAGCGAACGATGCTCGATCGCACGATTGGCGAACTGGTCGAAGAACGTGAGAGGCGGTCATCGACATTCTGAAATGACCGATCTGTATCCGTGATTGGAACGACTATTATCTTTGGTTGGTCCGATTGATCTCCTTTCCCTATCATTAGGACAAGGAGATCGGGCATGACCCTGGAACAACTCAGGATTTTCGTTGGTGTTGCAGAGCGCGAACACATGACGCGTGCTGCCGAAGCGCTCAGTGTGACGCAGTCGGCGGCTAGTGCCGCCATCGCCGCGTTGGAAGCGCGGCACGGCGTGCCGCTATTCCACCGGGTCGGCCGCGGGATCGAACTGTCTGAAGCGGGCCGCATGTTTCTTGTTGACGCGCGCGCCGTCCTTGGCCGGGCGGCCAGCGCGGAACTTGCGCTTGCCGAATATGCCGGGCTGGAGCGCGGCACGCTCCGGCTGGTCGCAAGCCAGACGATCGCGGGCTATTGGCTGCCCCGCCAGCTGGCCGCGTTCCATGTGCGCTACCCCGCGATCG
>JAYVRZ010000146.1:0-3848 GCA_043775965.1 Sphingomonas sp. | reverse complement strand
CAGGCACGGGCCGTAAGCGCCACGCCTCCGCCCGCGGACGACCCGCTCAAGTAAGCGGTGCGCATTTCGCGGCGAGCCAGGCGCGATCCGCCTCGTCGGTCATTTCCGGGGTCAGTACCGCCAGCACCTGTGCGTGATACTCGTCGACCCAGGCGCGCTCCGGCGGCGTCAGCAGTGTCGGTTCGATCAGTGTACGCTCGATCGGGCAGAAGGTGAGCGTCTCGAAGCCGAGCATCGCGCGGTCGGCGCCGGGTATGTCGCGTGGTTCGATCAGGATCAGATTCTCGATGCGGATGCCGTATTCGCCGGCCTTGTAGTAGCCGGGCTCGTTCGACAGCATCATGCCGGCGCGAAGGGGCTCCATCGCCGCGCCGCCGGGATAGTTGGGGGCGGCGATCCGCTGGGGGCCTTCGTGGACGGCGAGATAGGCACCGATGCCGTGGCCGGTGCCGTGGCCGAAATCGAGCCCGGCTTCCCAGAGCGGACGGCGCGCGAAGGCGTCGATCTGGCCGCCCATCGTGCCGTCGGGGAAGACCGCGGTGGCGATGCCGATATGACCCTTCAGGACGCGGGTGAAGCGGTCGCGCATCTCGGGCGTGGGCGCGCCGATCGGCATGACGCGGGTCACGTCGGTGGTGCCGTCTGCGTACTGGCCACCCGAATCGATCAGATAGAGCTGACCGGGTTCGATCGGCGCACTCGATTCCTCGGTGACGTGGTAATGCGGGATCGCGCCGTGCGGGCCGGTCGCGGAGATCGTGTCGAACGAGGTGTCCTTGAGGACGCCGGTCTCTTCGCGGAAGGCTAGTAGCTTGGCGGCGGCGGAGAGTTCGGTCTGGCCGCCCTTCACGCATTCGGTTTCGACCCAACGCAGGAAGCGGGCGAGTGCGGCGCCGTCGCGGGCGGAGGCGGCGCGGTGACCGCCGATCTCGACCGGGTTCTTGATCGCCTTTGCCAGCACGACGGGATCGCGCAGCGGCAGGATTTTGGCACCGCCCGCCTGCAACGCCTGCGTGATCGCGGCGACGGCGCGTTCGGGGTCGGCGGCGACGCGCTTGCCAGTGTAGGTGCCGAGCGCGGCGGCGAACGCGTTGCGGTCGTGGAGGCGGACGGCGTTGCCGAGATGCTGGCGGACGGCGTCGTCGAGCTTGTCGGGCGCGACGAACAGGTCGGTGGTGCCGTCTGCGCTCACGATCGCATAGGACAGCGCGACGGGGGTGTGGTCGACGTCGCCGCCGCGGACGTTAAGTGCCCAGGCGATCGAATCCAGCGCGGTCAGGACGACCGCGTCGGCTTTGTGCTCGGACAGCCAGTCGGCGATCGCGGCGCGCTTTTCGGCCGAGGAGGCGCCGGTGAACTGGTCGGGCTGGACGGTAAGCTTGGCGGGCGACGGGGCGGGGCGGTCGGTCCAGATCGCGTCTACCGGGTTGGCATCGACCGCGACGAGCGTCGCGCCGCGATCCGCGAGCGCGGCGGTGGCGTCGGCGACCCAACCGCCGGTGTGCAGCCAGGGGTCGTAACCGATCCGACCGCCCTCGGGCGTGTGCTGGCCGAGCCACGCGGCGGGGCTGGTCTGCGGCACGTCGGCATACTCCCACAGCGCGCCGTCGACCTGCTCGCGGACCTGGATCGTGTAGCGGCCGTCGGTGAAGATCGCGGCGCGGTCGGCTAGGACGACGGCTGTGCCGGCCGAGCCGCCGAAGCCGGTGAGCCAAGCGAGGCGCTGTGCGTAGCCGCCGACATATTCGCTCATGTGCTCGTCGGTCAGCGGGATGACGAAACCGTCGAGATTATCGGTGGTTAGCTGGGCGCGCAGGGCAGCTATGCGGTCGGCTAAGCGGGCGGTCGGGGTCATGGGTTCAGGCTCTCGTCGAAAGTGAAGTATAGAAAGTATAGACGCTGGTGAGGGTGTGGTTCGTGCTCGATGCGAGCCTTGCAGCGGGGTGCTGGGGCAGAGGTGCGGGCGCGGATCGGGCGGTGGTGGGCCATGCCGGGGGTTGTGACAGAAAGGGGTTGTGTAGGACAGCGGGCTTGGGTGGGGAGCGCTTGCGGCCTACCCCACCACCCCGGCGGAGGCCGGGGCCCAATTGGGGGACGGCGATGGCCGAGGATTGCGCTTCGTTACTCGACCCTTCCAACTGGGGCCCGGCCTTCGCCGGGGTGGCGCTTTCAGGCGCTACGTGCGTCCCCGCTTCTTGTTCTCCCGCGAAGGTGGGAGCCCAGACTGGGTCCCCGCCTTCGCGGGGAAACATTGTGGAGGTGGCTTCCGGCCCAAGGGACTAGCGTTGGCTTCCACCCTTGGCGCGGCTAACACCGCTGGCATGACCACTCCCCCCATCGCCGAGCAGCGCCCGCACAGCTTCACCACGCACGGCGTGACGATCGAGGATCCGTATGCCTGGCTGAAGGATCCTAATTACCCGGAGGTCGATGACGCCGACGTGCTCGCATATCTGGCGGCCGAGAACGTGTATTTCGAAGAGCAGATGGCGCCGCATGCCGCGCTGGTCGACACGATCTACGAAGAGATGAAGGCGCGCATCAAGGAGGACGAGTCCTCGGTGCCGCAGAAGGATGGCGATTGGCTGTACTGGACCGCGTACGAGACTGGCGGGCAGTATAAGAAATGGTGGCGGAAACCCGTTGCTGGCGGTGACGACGAGCTGTTGCTCGACGAGCCGGCGCTGGCCGAGGGGCACGAGTATTTCCGGCTTGGCGCGTTCTCGATCAGCAATGACGGGCGGTATCTCGCCTATGCGATCGACGACAATGGGAGCGAGCGGTTCGAGGTTCGGGTCAAGGATCTGAACACCGGCGAGCATCTGCCCGACGTGATCCCGGGGATGCTGAGCGAGATCGTCTGGACCGCGGACGACGCGGGCTTCCTGTACGGGCTGGCGAACGAGCAGTGGCGGACGGACAATGCGCGGTTCCACCGGTTGGGGACGCCGATTTCCGAGGACGTCGTGCTGTTCCACGAGGAGGACGAGGGCTTTCGCGTCGGCGTCGGCGAGACGAGTTCGCGCAAGTGGATCGTGATCGCGACCAGCGACCATGTGACGAGCGAACTGTACCTGCTGCCGGCGCACGAGCCTCTGGCGGTGCCGATCCTCGTCTCGGCGCGGAAGGTCGGGCGTGAGTATGATGTGGACGAGCATAACGGGACGCTGTTCATCCACACCAACGACGTCGATCCGAATTTCCGGCTTTGCACTGCGCTGGTCGAGGAGCCGGATGCGTGGAGCGAGCTGATTCCGGCGAGCCCACATTTCTATATGACGGGCGTGGAGTGCTATCAGGACTTCTTCGTGGTCGATGGGCGCGAGGACGGTCTCGATCAGATCGCGATCCATCGGTACGAGACGCCGACCGAGGGAAAGCGGATCGACTTTCCCGAGGCGAGCTATGTCGCCGGGCTGGGGGACAATCCCGAGTATGACATGACGGTGTTGCGGCTCGGGTATGAGTCGATGGTCACGCCGGGGACGGTGTACGACTATGACGTCGATACCGGTGAGCGGACGATGCTCAAGGTGCAGGAGATCCCGAGCGGCTACGATCCCGCCAAGTACGCGACCGAGCGGCTGAAGATCGCCGCGCGGGACGGGACCGAGATCCCGGTGTCGATCGTGTATCCGGCCGGGTTCGTGCGCGACGGATCGGCGCCTTTGTTCCTCTATGCTTACGGCGCGTATGGCTACGCGATCCCGCCGGGCTTCTCGACCGGGCGGCTCAGCCTGCTCGATCGCGGCTTTGCCTATGCCATCGCGCATATCCGTGGCGGAGACGATCTTGGCCATGGCTGGTATCTCGACGGCAAGCTGCAGAAGCGGACCAACAGCTTCAAC
>JAYVRZ010000145.1:0-5094 GCA_043775965.1 Sphingomonas sp. | reverse complement strand
GTTGGGGAACGTCGCTAACGAAGGACGGCCCGCTATTATTGCCACCTTTCCAACTGGGCCCCGGCCTCCGCCGGGGTGGCGGAATTGGCGGAGTTTACCTCCCTGCCCCGAAGGCCTGTCAATCGATTTGGGCGGCTCACTGGACCATGTCGCGTTCGGCAATCACGCCCCACCGCACATGTGCTCGGCATCGGGCAGCGTCCACGATTCGTCGGTGCGCAGGTTGGTGGTCGTGTACCACCGGCCCCGCTGGTCGCCCGGTGGGCAGTGCGTCGGCAACTTTGCGAGGCAGGTCATGACGCGGTCGCCGACGCGCGAATGCTGGACGGCGGCGACCTGATCGTAGGAGACGCCGTACACGCCGTTCTTCAGGGATACGCTCGATCCGGAGTCGGGGACGGGGCGCCCCTTGTCCTCGAGCCGCTGGCCAACGACGCTCACCGTCGTGAAGGCGCAGGTGCCGACCCGGCTCGGCGGACGCGGCGAGGCTGGCTTCGGTGCAGGCGGCGCACTCGCCCCGAGCAGCAGGATCATCGCGGTGGCGGCGTGCGGTTTCATGGCGTCGCTTTCCTCAGAGTGGTGCGTCGATCGACTTGGGCGGCTCGCTGAACCATGCCGGGCCGGCGGCAGTCATGTGGAAGCAATCCTCGATGCGGACGCCGAACTTGCCGGGAATATAGATGCCGGGTTCGTCGCTGAAACACATCCCCGCCGCGAGCTTGGTCGTCTCGCCGCGGACGAGGTTGACGGGTTCGTGGCCGTCCATGCCGATCCCGTGCCCGGTGCGGTGCGACAGGCCGGGGAGCGCGTAGCCGGGGCCGTAGCCGAGCGTCTCGTAATATCGGCGGACCGCGTCGTCGACGCTGCCGGCGGGCGCACCGAGCCGGGCGGCGGCGAGCGCGATCTGCTGGCCGCGCGCGACCTGGTCCCAGACTTTGCGCTGGTCCGCGGTCGCGGCGCCGTGGACCCAGGTGCGCGAGATGTCGGATTGATAGCCCTGCACGGTGCAGCCGCAGTCCATCAGCACGACCTGCCCGTCGGCGACGCGGTGGATCTCGCGGCTACCGTGCGGATAGGCCGACGCCTCGCCGATCAGCGCGAGCGCGAATTCGGGCGCGCCGCCGAGCTTCTGCGTCGCGGCGTTCATGAGCGCGCCGATCTCGGGGCCGGTCATGCCCTTCTCGACCCGCTTGTAGGTCCAGCGATACGCGGCGAGCGTGACCTCGGTCGCGGTCTGCATCAGCGCGATCTCGGCGGGCGTCTTGATCATCCGACACCCGCGGACGACCGGGTTGGCGGAGACGATCTTCGCCCCCAGCAGCGCGCGGGCGAGCGCGTCATAGGCGAAGAAGCGGACGGTTTCCTCGATCGCGACCGGCCGCGCGGCCAGCTTGCGATCGCGCAGGAAGCCGGCGACCACCGCGAGCGGATCCTGATCCTCCTGCCAGACGCGGACCTCGGCGGGGACGGCGAGCGTCTCGCGCACCGACGGCTCCTCGAAGAACGGCGTGACGATGCAGGGCTGGCCCTCGACCGGCAGGATCGCCGCGGTCAGCCGCTCGCTGCGGTGCCAGTTCACGCCGGTGAAGTAGATCATCGAGGAACCCGGCTCGATCAGCACCGCGCCGATGCCCGCCGCCTTCATCAGCGCCTGCGCGCGGACGAGGCGCGCGGCGCGCTCGGTCGCGTCGATCGGCTTGGCGGCGCGCGTGATGTCCGACAGCGCCGACAGATCGGGCTCGGCGGCGCGGAGGATCGCGGTGGTCGACAGCAGCGGCAACGCGGCGACGAGCCCCAACAGGGTGCGGCGGGACGGCGAATAGGGTTCGGTCGACATCGCCGGACGATAGGGACCTTGACCCGGGCGCTGCAATCCCCTTCCCTTGTCGGCAAGTTTCGGGAGCGAGTAATGGCCAAGCGGCTCACTTATTATATCCTGTTCGGCCTGGTCGCCGGCATGGTCGTAGGCTGGATACTGAACGCGTCGATCGACAACGGCACGCCTGTATCCGCCGCGCGGCTGAAGGATATCGCCGGCTATTTCTCGATCGTGACGACGCTGTTCCTGCGGCTGATCAAGATGATCATCGCGCCGCTGGTGTTCTCGACGCTGGTCGTCGGGATCGCGCATATGGGCGACACCGGCGCGCTCGGGCGGGTCGGGTTGCGCAGCCTCGGCTGGTTCATCTGCGCGAGCCTGTTGTCGCTGACGCTGGGCCTGATCCTGGTCAACGTTTTGCAGCCGGGCGTCGGGCTCGAACTCGCGATCCCGCCGGCGACTGCGTCGAGCGGCGTCGACCGCGCGGCGTTCGATCTCGCCAAGTTCATCACGCACATCGTCCCCGATTCGATGATCGCGGCGATGGCGGGCAACGAGATTTTGCAGATCGTCGTGTTCTCGGTGTTCGTCGGCGTCGCGATCACCGCGGTCGGCGAGAAGGCCGCGCCGCTGGTCAAGGCGATCGAAGCGCTGGTCGCGGTGATGCTGCAGATCACCAACTACGTGATGCGGTTGGCCCCGTTCGCGGTGTTCGCGGCGGTGACCGCGACGCTTGCCGAGCGGGGCCCGAGCATTCTCGGCCAGCTCGGCTATTTCATGCTGAGCTTCTATCTTGGGCTCGGATTGTTGTGGGCGGCGCTGATCGGGATTGCGTTCCTGCTGATCGGACCGCGGACGCGGTTGCTGGTGCGGTATATTCGCGACCCGCTGATCCTCGCGTTCTCGGCGGCGTCGTCGGAGGCGGCGTATCCGCGGACGCTGGAAGCGCTCGACCGGTTCGGGGTGCCGCCGCGGATCGCGAGCTTCGTGCTGCCGCTGGGCTATTCGTTCAACCTCGACGGATCGATGATGTACATGACGTTCGCGTCGCTGTTCATCGCGCAGGCCTACGGCATCCACATGCCGATCGGGCAGCAGATCGCGATGCTGCTGGTGCTGATGGTGACGTCGAAGGGGATTGCGGGCGTCCCCCGTGCGTCGCTGGTGGTGATCGCGGGGACGCTGTCGATGTTCAAGATTCCGGAAGCGGGGATCCTGCTGATCCTGGCGGTGGATCATTTCCTCGACATGGGGCGCTCGGCGACCAACGTGATCGGCAATGCGGTGGCGGCGACCGTGGTGGCGAAATGGGAGGGCGGGCTCGACGAGCGCGAGCCGGCCGATCGGGATTTCCCGCATGCGCCGACCGGGCATGGGCCCAAGGTGGATGTGGATAGCTACGAGAAGATAGGGCCGGGGCAGGTTTGACGTCGATTTTCGATGTTCAGCCGATGACGTCTGAAGGATGTACTTTTACGGTGGCGGAACACGGAGGAAATGCCTCCCCGGCGAAGGTCGGGGTCCAGTTGGAGGACGCTGATGATGACCGTCGCGCCTCGTTACTTCAGCCTTTCCAACTGGGCCCCTGCCTTCGCCCGGGGTGGTGGTTGAGGGGAAGGTCGCGGGCGGGCGCAGGCCCTCCCCCAATTCCGCCATCCCAGCGAAGGCTGGGATCCAGAGCGACGAGCGCCAGCCTTTGTGGTCCTGGATCCTGGGTCGAGCCCAGGATGATGGAGAGGTTAGCGTCCCTATCGCGGGTGGTCAGGCGTAAGCGTACGGCCCGCCCTTCTTGAGGCCCGCCTGATACGCGGGGCGGGCGTGGACCTTTGCCAGCCAGGCGATGGTGGCGGGACGGGACTCGTTCAGGCCGCCGCGACTGCGGGCGGCTTCGAGGGGGAAGCTCATCATGATGTCCGCGGCGGTCATCTCGGCGCCGGCGAACCAGGGGCGCTGCGACAGTTCGGATTCGACATAATCGAGATGAACGTCGATCATCGGCTGGATCTTCTTGATCGCGACCTTGCCCATGATCGGGATGCGCGCGAGGACGAGCTTCAGCAGCAGCGGCGGCATCATCGAGCCTTCCGCATAATGCAGCCAGAACCGGTAGCGGAGCGCGTCGGTACGGTTGGCGGGAGCGCCGAGCTTGCCGTCGGCCTTGTCGACGAGATATTCGACGATCGCGCCGGTTTCGGCGACGACTAGCCCATCATCCTCGATCACCGGCGATTTGCCGAGCGGGTGGACCTGCTTGAGTTCGGGCGGGGCGAGCATCGTCGCCTTGTTCCGCTCGTAGCGCTTGATCTCGTAGGGGAGGCCGAGTTCCTCGAGCATCCACAGGATACGCTGCGACCGCGAGTTTTCGAGGTGGTGGACGATGATCATGACGCGGTGTTCCCCTGTGCGATGGCGGCCTTGCGCGCCGTCCAGATCCAGGCGGCCGCGGGGAAATCCACCGCGTCGCCGATGCGACGACGCTCGCAGACCTGGGTGAGACGCGCAACATGGCCCTCGCGTTCCAGAGGGGCGGCGTCGCGGATCAGCGAGGCGGCGGGGCCGATGCGGCGAAAATAGTCTAGCGCGTCGGCGATGGGATCGTGGCCTTGGCCGGCGCGATAGGCGAAGTCGATGCGCTGGGGGTCAGTTGCGTGCCATCCGGCGGCTTCGAGGATCGCGGCGATGCGGACGGGATCGGAGAAGGCGAACGGGCCTGGGGTGGTGGACTCGGGCGCCGCTTGGTCGCCTCCTGCTGCGGCGACGGTTTCTACGGCCCAGCTGTTGGCGGCGCGTTCCGCGAAACAGGAGAAGACGAGTGCGGCGCCGGGGGACGCGGCGCTGGCGAGGGTGGCGAACGCGGCGGTGGGATCGGCGAAGAACATGACACCGTGGCGTGATGCGTAGAGATCGACGGGCGCGTGTTCGGGTGCGGCGGCGGTGATGTCGGCACAGCGGAAGCTGGCGTTGGATTGGGCTTCGGCGCGGGTTTCGGCGATCGCGATCAGGGTGGGTGAGAGATCGATGCCGGTGATCTGCGCGCCCGGCAGCGCTTGCGCGGTGGCGATCGAGGTGGCGCCCGCACCGCAACCTATGTCAAGGACCGTGCGGGTCTCGGGCGTGGCGGCGGCGAGGATCGCGGCGTTGAGATGGTGGGTCAGCACGGCGAAGCTTCGGTCGGTTCGGTGCCATTCCTGCGCCCAGACATCGCCTATCTTGCCGGTCCAGTCGTGGGCGGTGGTCATGGGCGGGGGCCGTTTCCTGGTTTGGTCTGGGGGTGG
>JAYVRZ010000144.1:0-44214 GCA_043775965.1 Sphingomonas sp. | reverse complement strand
CGTGGTCTACCTCGAATGATCTACAACCGATGCGTGTGCCCAATCAGCCTTGGTGTCGGCCAGGCCTCGGCACGGCGCTATGCTCTTGCCCGGACCATGCTATTGATTGTGCGGACTATCGCCGCATCCTTACGTCCGTTTGAGGCAGCCGTGCGTTAGGGCAAATTGCGTCCGAAAGGGTCTCGTGTCCGCTTACCTCAATGCCGTCGGTACTGCCGTCCCCGGTCATGATATCCACGACGCCTTCATTGCGTGGGCGCGGTCGAGGACCGATGAGCGATCGACGCGTGTCTTCGATCGCATGGCGTCGCGCTCCGGCATCGCGCACCGTTGGTCGGTGCTGCCGCCGACTGCCGATGGCGGGTCGCCGGTAGATGCCGCGGGTTTCTACGCGACCGAGCCGCATCCGGGCACGGCCGCGCGAATGACCCTGTATGCCGAGCACGCGCCAGCCCTCGCAATCCGCGCGATCGAGGAGCTGGGTCGGAGAACCGCGCTCGACGGGATCACGCATCTCGTCGTCGCCAGCTGCACCGGGTTCGTCGCGCCGGGAATAGACCAGATTATCGCTCGCCGCCTGGGACTGGCCCCCAGCGTCGAGCGGCTGCTGGTCGGTTTCATGGGGTGCTACGCCGCCGTCGTCGCGCTGCGGAGCGCGCGGCACATTGTCCGCTCCGAACCAAAGGCGCGCGTGCTGGTCGTGACGGTCGAGCTGTCCACGCTGCACCTGCAACCCGCCAAAGATATCGAGGCATTGCTGGCGATGCTGCAGTTCGGCGATGGCGCCGCGGCCGCGCTGGTGACCGCCGAACCGAACGGGTTCGCTCTGGACACGCCGTTTGCGGCGACTCTCCCCGACAGCGAGGCGCTGATCCGCTGGGACGTGACCGATGCCGGATTCGCGATGCATCTGTCCGGCGAAGTCCCTGCGCGGATCGCCACCGCGCTGTCCGACCAAGCCTTTCGAGACGTGGTCAGCGCCGGCCGCGCTCCAGGCGAGATCAACGCATGGGCTGTGCATGCCGGCGGGCGATCGATCCTGGACGCGGTCGAGCATGCGCTCGATCTGCAATCGGACGCGCTCGAGGCGTCGCGCCGGGTGCTGGCGGAGAACGGCAACATGTCCTCGGCGACGCTGATGTTCGTATTCGCGCGGCTGCTGGCCGGGCCGCCGGTCGAGCACGGCGTCGCGCTGGCCTTCGGTCCCGGCCTGGCAGCGGAGGGCTTCGGGTTCCGAAGCGTGGCATGAGTCTCGCGACACGCTCGCAAGCCGAAGAGCTGATGGACGCGGACGATCTCGACGCGGCCACCTATGCCGATGTCGTCGGCGATCTCGCCACCGTGAACACCGTCACCATGGCACGCCGCCCGACGCTCGACTTTCTCGCACGGGCGACCGCCGGCAAGACCCACTTCCGCCTGCTCGACGTGGGATTCGGCGACGGCGACATGCTGCGTCGCATTGCACGCTGGGCCGAAGTGAAAGGCATCGAAGCGGACCTCGTCGGCGTCGATCTCAACCCACGCAGCGAACAGGCCGCGCGCGCGCATGGCGGCGACATCCGCTACGTCACCGGCGACTATGCGGACCTTGCGAACGAGCCCTGGGACGTCATCGTCAGCAGCCTCGTCGCGCACCACATGAGCCACACGCAACTCGTCGCGTTCCTGCAATTCATGGAGCGCCACGCCGCCGCCGGGTGGTTCGTCAACGATCTCCACCGCCACGGTTTCGCGCATTGGGGTTTTCCGGTCCTCGCGACGATCGCGCGCTGGCACCCGATCGTCCGGCACGACGGCACGCTGTCGATCGCGCGCAGCTATCGCCCCGACGAGTGGCCACCGCTGCTCGCCGAGGCCGGCATTACCCAGGCGACAGTCCGCCGCGTCTTCCCGTTCCGGCTATGCGTCGAACGCCTGCGCTGATCGTCGGCGGCGGGCTCGCCGGAGCCGCGACGGCAATCGGGCTCGCGCGCGCCGGCCTGCCGCATCTGCTCGTCGAGCGATCGCGCGAGACGGGCGACGCGATCTGCGGCGGGTTCCTGAGCTGGCGGACGCTGGAGACGCTGGCCCGACTCGGCATCGCACCCGAGACTCTGAACGCCGACCGCATCACCCGCGTCCGGGTCTTTGCCGGCAAGCGATGCGTCGACGCCGCCCTGCCCTATCCGGCGATCGCGGTATCGCGGCATCGTCTGGATACCGTGCTGCTCGCGCGGGCTGAGCGCCTCGGCACCCCTGTTGAGCGCGGCGTCACGGTCCGCGAGGTCGATGGCACCATCATCCGCACCGCCGATGGTGCGACGATAGCCCCCGACGCGCTTTTCCTCGCCAGCGGCAAGCACGACATTCGCGGATGCGCCCGGCCCGAGGAGGCACGCGGTGCCGATCCGACATTGGGTCTGCGAGTCCGGATCGTCCCCTCCCCCGCGCTCGGCCGATCGCTCGCCGGCGGGATCGAGCTACATCTGTTCGATCGCGGCTATGCAGGTCTCGCGATGCAGGAGGACGGCACCGCCAACCTCTGTCTTGCTGTGCATCGCTCGCGGCTCCAGGCGGCGGGATCGCCCGCGCAGCTGCTGGAAGCGCTTGGCCGAGAGATGCCCGCACTCGGCGAGTGGGTCGCGCGAATCGATCCGGCAGCACCGATCGATGCCATCGCCAACGTACCCTATGGCTGGCGTCAGCGGACTGGCATCGAGGGGGTGTTCCGCCTCGGCGACCAGGCTGGCGTAATCCCGTCGCTCGCCGGCGAAGGCATGGGCATCGCGCTCGCCAGCGGAGTCGCCGCGGCCGACGCCTATGTCCGCGCTGGCGCGGCAGCCGGATCGGCGTGGCAGCAGGGCTTCGCCCGCCGCCTCGCTCGCCCGATCGGCGTGGCAGGCATCGTCCGGCAGGTCGCCGAGAGCGAGCGCGCCGCGTGGCTGCTCCCCTTGATGCGCCCCGCCATGATCCAGATCATCGCCAATGCAACCAGAATGGGTAAAGCTTGAAATCCGTCCCGCCCGCACGAGATGCGTTTTCATGGATCAGCTCAATCTCTCCGAAGCCGAATGGCGCAGACGGCTTTCCCCGGAGCAATATAACGTGCTGCGCGAAGCCGGTACGGAACGGGCTTTTGCCGGCGTCCTGAACGATCACAAGGCAGACGGTGTCTATCGATGCGCAGCGTGCACCAATCCGCTGTTCGACAGCGCGGACAAATATGATTCCGGGTCGGGCTGGCCCAGCTTCACGCAGCCTATCGGTCCCGACGCAGTGACGGATCACACCGATCGCAGCCACGGCATGGCGCGCACCGAGACACGCTGCGCGCGCTGCGACAGCCATCTCGGGCATGTCTTCCCCGATGGTCCGCCACCGACCGGGCAGCGCTATTGCATGAATTCGCTGTCACTCGAATTCCGGGCGCGCAAAGCGAACGCCGCGGCTTGATGCCGCTTGTAGCGTAGGGCCATAGCGCGTTATCCCGCGCGTCACATGGCTCGTACGCGTTCTGCTTCACCGTCCCGTCGGCCCCCGCAACGTCCAGCGTCTCGCTGGCGCCGCCGGGTCGTCCGCTTTCTCCAGGTCATGGTCGGGTTGGGCGTCCTCGCGCTCGGTGCGCTGGCGATCGCGGTCTATATCGCGATGTCGCAGCTGCCGAGCTTCGACAGCCTGAAATCCTCGCCCAACGGCCAGATGATCCGCGTCCATGCCGCCGACGGTACCGTCATCGTGTCGATGGGCCCGAGCTTCGGTGAATGGCTGCCCTATACCCAGATCCCGGCAGTGATGCGCGACGCGACCGTCTCGGTCGAGGATCGCCGCTTCCGCTCGCATATCGGCGTCGATCCGGTGGGCATCGCGCGCTCGATAAAGGTGCGGTTCGATCGCGGTCACTGGACGCAGGGCGGCTCGACGATCACGCAACAGCTCGCGCGGACGATTTTCCTCAACAACCAGAAGAAGTTCGGACGTAAGTTCCGCGAGGGTATCCTGGCGTTCGCGCTCGAGTGGAAATTCACTAAGGACCAGATCCTCGAACTCTATCTGAACAAGGTCTATTATGGCGGTGGCGCCTACGGAATCGACGCAGCGAGCCGGAAGTTTTTCGGCCATGGCGCCGATCACCTGAGCCTCGCCGAGGCTGCAGTGATCGCCGGCCTGGTGAAGGCGCCGTCCAATTATTCGCCGACCGCCGACGCAGAGGCCGCGATGGGCCGCGCGGGCGTGGTACTGGAGACGATGCAGGAAACCGGCGCGATCACGGCGGCGGAGGCGGCCGATGCCGACGTCTCGGCGCTGAAACTCGCGCCCGAGCCCAAGCAGAACAGCGTCCGCTATTTCACCGACTGGGCGATCCCGCAGCTTGATACGCTGATCGACGAGACGACCGAGCCGCTCGAAGTCTGGACGACGCTCGACCTCACCATGCAGCGCCAGGCGGACGAGGCGATCCGTGCGAATGCGCCCGCTGGAGCCCAGGGTGCGCTGGTGGCACTCGATCGTGGCGGCGAAGTCCGCGCGATGGTCGGCGGCAAGGATTACGTCTCGTCGATCTACAACCGCGCGACGCAGGCGGTCCGCCAGCCGGGATCGTCGTTCAAGCTGTTCGTGTACCTTGCCGCGCTCGAGGCCGGTCACAAGCCCGAGGATTCAATCGTCGACGAACCCGTCACGATCCAGGGCTGGAGCCCGCGCAACGATTCACGGCACAATTCCGGCGCGGTCAGTCTGCGTACCGCGTTCGCCTATTCGCTCAACACGATCGCCGCGAAACTGGGGCAGGAAGTCGGCTTCAACACGGTCGCCGACATGGCGCGGCGGTTCGGCATCACGACGCCGGTCAACGTGCATCCCTCGATGGTGCTGGGCACGTCGGAGGTGCGGGTGATCGACATGACGCGCGCGTTCGCCTCGGTTGCTGCCAAGGGTGTCGCGGTCACGCCCTACGGGATCACGCGCGTCACTGCGAACGGCCAGACGATCTACACGCACGAGGTGGATCGCAGCCACGTGCTCGTCGCGCCCTATGTCGCCGCCGAGATGACCGATCTGCTGCAGACCGCGGTGAACACCGGCACCGGTCGCGCGGCGCAGATCGGCCGCCCGGTCGCGGGCAAGACCGGCACCACCACCGCATCGAAGGACGGCTGGTTCCTGGGCTTCTCCAGCGGCATTACCACCGGCGTGTGGATGGGTCGCGACGATGCCAAGCCGATCGCCGGCCTGCATGGCGGCACTGCCCCCGCCAAGGCCTGGGCGGCGTTCATGAAGCCTGCGACGGCGAACCGTCCGATCGAACAGTTCGATACGAAGGTTACGCTTCCCGAATGGCAGCTGGAGCCCGACGAGGAGAGCTATTTCGGCCAGCCCGACAACGGGCAGATGATGGTCGACGAGAACGGCAATCCGGTCGAGCAGGGTGCGCCGCCGGTGCCGACCGATGCGCAGACCGGGGACACCATTTCTCGGCCCGATGCCGACCAGCCCGAGGCACCGGCGGTACCGCAGCAGCAGTTGAACCAGGACTGGATCGACCGCGTCACCGGGCGTGAGCGACGCGATCCGTCGCCGGCAGGACGCCAGCCGCTACAGCGGGACGTGCCACGCGACCAGGTCCAGACTCAACGCTTCCAGAGCAACCGCGACGAACAGGGCCGCGATCAGGACGGCCGGTATCAGGAAGAGCGCCCGAACCAGTGAAGCTCCGCCCCGTGCGTGCGTAGCCAGGCGCGCGCAGGGGTGGGATCTTCACCGTACAGGTCGGCGACCAGCGCATGGAACACCGGCGCGTGGTTCATATGGACGCGGTGCGCCACCTCGTGTGCGACGGTAGCGCGACGGACCCAGCTCGGCGCCAAAATCAGCCGCCAGCTGTAGCGGATGACACCGCTCGACGCGCAACTGCCCCAGCGGCCCTTGGCATCGCCGACCGCGACCTGCGCGATGCTGACCTTCGCCTTTGCCGCATATTCGGCGGTTTCGGTCTCCAGCACGGCGAGCGCGGTGCGTCTCAGCCACGCCTCGACACGCCGGGCTATGGTCTCGGGCGGCCCCGACAACGACAGCGTGGCGCCTTCGCGGATTACCGTCCGGCGGCTGCCGGGCATCCATTCGATCGTCAGCGGTTCGTCGGCAACGGTCAGGACGGCACCGGGGACGAAGGGGCGGGGCCGGGGGAGCAGCGCGCGCTGTTCGGCGATCCAGCCGGCCTTGTCCTCGGCCCAGGCCAGCGCCTGCTTCAGCGCGGCGCGTTTGGGGAGGACAAGACGCGCACGGCCACTCGCAGGATCGATCGTCAGACGGGCGCGGCGCGCACGCGGATGATGGACGATCTCCAGGCCCTCTATCACCGGGTCACAGTTCCCGTTCGATCACGTGGAATTCCAGTTCGCCCGCCTCGTCCTCGCTGATCGTCCAGCCGCGCACCGATTGCTTGGCGCGGTGGACCGCCTCGCGGTCGCCGCAGACGAGGTAATGCCATTCGGGCAATTGCTCTCCCGCCGCACGCAACCGGTACGCGCAGGTCGACGGCAGCCAGTCGATCCCGCGGACGTTGCCGGTCGTGAGGCGTACGCATTCGGGGACATAGGCGTGGCGATGGCGGTAATCCGAACATTGCCCGCTGCGACGGTCGAGCAGCCGGCACGAGACGTTGGTCGGGACCAGCTCGCCGGTATCCTCGTCCTCGAGCTTGTGGATGCAGCATTTGCCGCAACCGTCGCACAGCGCCTCCCATTGGCCGCGATCGAGCTGGTCGATCGGCGTATCTTCCCAGAAGCGCGCGCTCATCGCACCCAGCGCTTTATCTCTGTCGCCACCGCGTCGGGCCCTTGTTCCTGCGGCAGCAAAGCGATCGGCTTGCCGTCCGGGCTCATCAGATAGGCTTGGCGAGAGTGGTTTACGAGGTAGCCGCCACCGGGGGAGGCGTCGCCCTTGCTGGAATAGACGGCGTACTCGGTCTTGATCTGCGCAATCTGCGCGTCGGTGCCGGTCAGGCCGACCATGCGAGGGTGGAACGCCGAGACGAACTGCTTGAGTACCGCGGGCGTATCGCGCGCCGGGTCGACCGTCACGAAGACGGGTACGATTTTCGCGGCCAGCGCAGGGTCGCTCGTCTCCAGCTTTTTCACCGCGGCGCCGATCGTCTGGACATCCGTCGGACACACATCGGGACAGAAGGTATACCCGAAATACATGATCCGGTATTTGTCCGCGAAATTGCGCTCGGTAACCGTCTGCCCGTTCTGGTCGGTCAGCGTGAAGCCGCCGCCAATCCGCGCGCCTTCGAGCGGCGGTCGGGCAGGGGGCGCGGACGCGTTGCACGCGGCGAGCGCGAAGGCAGCAACGAGGACGACCGAAGGGACGAAACGCATGTTCATGATGCCGCCAGCCTTGATCTGTTAGCCACCTCGGCGCAAGCGTCGCCCCATATCCGCCTCCCGATACCTAGCCCGTCGATACCCAGCCTGCCGATACCCAGGACGAACCAAGGATTTCTCTCGATGCGTATTCGCCTGCTGCTCACCGCCGCCCTTCTCTCGCCAGCGTTGCTCATCGGCGCCGCGCCCGCCTTCGCGCAAGGCCAGTCGGAGGGGTACAAGTTCCTGACCGCGGTGCGCGATGCCAAGAACAACGACGTGCTCGAGATGCTCGGCAAGCCCGGCAGCAACATCATCAACACGCGCGACGTGACCAGCGGGGAGGGCGCGCTCCACATCGTCATCAAGCGCGGCGACGAAGTGTATCTGCGCTTCCTGCTGCAAAAGGGCGCGGACGCGAACCTGCGGGACGGCAAGGGCAACACGCCGCTGCTGCTCGCGGTGACGCTTGGACAAACGGGCATGATCCCGATCCTGACGGCGGCGGGCGCGAACCCCAACCTCGCCAATTCGGCCGGCGAGACGCCGCTGATCCGCGCCGTCCAGCGCCGCGACATCGGCATGATCCGGGTGCTGCTGACCGAGAATGCGGATCCGGACCAGGCGGATATCATCGCCGGGATGTCGGCGCGCGATTACGCCAAGCAGGACGGCCGCAACCCGATCGTATCGAAGCTGCTGGCGGACGCACCGAAGAAGGTGCGCAAAGCCGTGTCTGGCCCCAAGTTCTAAAACTCGTCGATCCCCCCCAAGGGGGAGGTGTCGCCGAAGGTGACGGAGGGGGAGGACACGGAACGACGGTTACGCCTTTCCTCCCCTTCCGTTTGGCAAGCGCCAGCCACCTCCCCCTTGCGGGGGAGGATACGTGTCAGAATCCCAGCCCGTCTGCCTCCGGATCCATCTGCGCGATCAGCCGCCGCGCCGCACGCCGGGCAAACGCCAGCGTACACCGCTTGCGAACATGCGCGGGCAGGGGGATGGTATGTGCCTCACGGATGATCGCCGCGTCGTAACGGTCGGCGACGATGATCCCGGTACGATCGGGCAGGAACGCCGGGCCATTGAGGGGGCCAATGTCGAACCCCGCCGGCACCGCCCAGAAATACCGGTCGCAATGCCCGAGGTAATCCGGCCATTTGCCGTCGCCGACCAGGTCGGCGCGCGAGACCTTTATCTCGACGATCACGATCTGCCCACGCGCGTCGACCGCCATCAGGTCGGCACGGCGCCCGCCGTCTAGCGGCACTTCGGTCATCGCGGTCAGGTCGTGGCGCAACAGCATCCGGATGACGCCGCGCGCCACGTCGGCGGCGCAAAGCGGCGATCCCGGTTCATCGATGCAGGAGTCCGGTGGCATATCGAGCATGCCCCGAAATAGAACAATCCGCGAACGAGGCAAGCTCGTTCGCGGATTGTGGTCGTGTTCCGGTAGGCTATTCGCCTTCCCCTCCGTTCGCCCTGAGCGAAGTCGAAGGGTGCTGGGGAAGAGAACGGAAGGTCCCGCTCCTAAATCTCAGCGATAGAAGACGTGGTTGCCGATCGAGGCGACCTTGATCGCGCGGACCGACGGGCGGCGGTCGGGCGTGTTGAAGTACAGTGCCTTCTCGGCCGGGCTGTTCCAGGCGCTGGCGAGTGCGACCTTCGCGACCGCGATCGCGGTGCGATAGGCGGTGCCAGCGTTGATGGTGGGGATCTGGCCACCGCGAACGAAGCTGAACTGGCCGCGCTGCTTGACGACGGCGCAGACGTCGGCGGGGAAACGACCCGACTTGGCGCGGTTGATGATGACTTCGGCGACCGCGAGCTGGCCGGTCAACGGCTCGCCCTTGGATTCGAAATAAATCGCGCCGGCAAGGCACTGGAGCGCTTCGTCGGCGGCGGCGCTATCCTGCGCGGCAACTGCCTGGGCGAGCGTGTCGAATTCTTCTTCCTCGGCAGGGGCGATCGGCTCGACTGCAGCGACGGACGTCACGGCGGGAACGATCTGCGGAACATTCTGCGGGGAGAGGGCGTTTAGATTGGCGAGAGCGGTGAGGTTCACCGTGGAACGATCGATACCGGTTGCTTGACCCGGTGCGCTGTTGCCGAGCAGGCCAGCGAGAGAGAATGTCATGACTGCGATCGTTGCAGCCCGCTGAAGAATCGTCATTCAAAATTATTCAGATGCGGTTGGACCGCGGAAGCGATCGTACGAGCCGATCGTCCAGGCATCCCCCCGACTGCGTAACTGATCCGGATCGCACCCGTCCCAGCACAACGCCAATCAATGTTGCAATTCCCCTCTATTGGGGGGGCTTTGGAGTCAATCGTTGAGGATCGTTTCAGCGGCGAACCGTTCCGCCGCTGCGATGTCCACCTCGATCACCCACAGATCGGGATCGCGCGCACGCCGCCGTCGCCAATAGCCGTCGAGATCCTCGGCGGGAGTCGAATCGAGCAATTCGGTCCGTCCGCCGGCGCCGATACCGCGTTAGAGAAGACGGGGCGGCGAGCCCTTGTCGACCGCGATAACGAGTATCGCGCCCCCCTGCGGATCACCTTTCGCCATTACCGCGCCGAACCCGCCGGCATCGTTGACGCGGCGCAGAAGCGCGCTGACGAGCATGCCACTGGGGAGGCGATTACTCATGACGCGGTGCGGTAGCCGGGCAGGCCGGCGAGCGCGATACGCGAGCGCATAAACGTCCCCGTACCGCGCGCCGCCTCCTCGCCCTCCGCATCGATCAGCCGCGCATCCGCGACGAACACACGCCGCTTGCCGCTGATCCAGCGTCCCTCGGCGATCACGGGCCCGACCTTCAGCGGGCGGGTGAGCAGCAGGTTGAACGCGGTCGTCAGCAGGAAACGATCGGTGACCACGCTGTTGGAGGCGTAGAACGCCGCATCATCGAGCATCTTGAAATAGCTCGTGCCATGCGCCGCGCCGCCTGCGTGGTAATGGCGTTCGTCGATCGTGAAGTGTATCCGCGCGACGCCGGCCTCGGGAATTTCGAGCGAGGATTCGAAGAACCGGTTGATGGGCGCCTGCGCATAGAGCGACTCGAGCGCGCGGAAGTGCGCCTGTTCGCCCGCCGAATTCGACGCCGAAGTCGGTAGGGCATCAGGCGGCATCACGAACCTCGTCAGTCGTGAACAGCGCGTAGACCGCATCAGGCGACCCTCCGCCGCGCAGTTTCGCCAGAAACGCCTTGTCGCGCAATCGTCGCGACACCCGGGCGAGCGCCTTCAGATGCGCGGCGCCGGCATCGGTTGGGGACAGAAGCATGAAAACGAGGTCGACGGGGAGATCGTCGACCGCCTGGAAATCGACCGGATGCGCCAGCCGAACGAAGACACCGGTTACCTGCGCAAGCCCGTCCAGTTTCGCATGCGGGATCGCGACGCCGCCGCCGAACCCGGTGGAGCCCAATTTCTCGCGTGCTGCCAGCCGTTCCGCGACCAGCTTCGGATCGGCACCAATGGTCTCCGCCACGATCATGGCCAGATGGTGCATCACGGCCTTCTTGTTGGTGGCGATTACGCCGGTCTGCACTGCGTCGGGACGCAGCATATCGCTGAAGTCGGTCATGCTGGTCATTGTCTCAAGGCGCCCCCGCGCGTGTCCGCCTTAGCGGCTTGCACGGGGGCGTAAAGGCGTTGCCGAGAGACGAACGCCGATATGAACCCTTCTTTACTGTGAAGGAGAAGCGGGGGTTGCCGCGCGCTGTGGCTCGACCCAGCCGATCGTACCGTCGCCGCGCTTGTAGACCATGTTGTGCGCGCCGGTGCCCGCGTTCTTGAACAGCAGCGCGGCGGTGTTGCGCAGATCGAGCATCATCACCGCGTCGGACACGCTGGCCTCGGGGATGTCGACGCGCGTCTCGGCGATGATCAGCGGTGCGTCGGCGACGTCGTCCTCCTCGACGCTCTCCTGGAACAGCGTGTAGCCGGCATTGTCGTAGCCGTTGCTCTCGGCGACCGCGACCGCTTCGCCGGCATGGCGATCCTTCAGGCGGCGCATGTAGCGGCGGAGCTGGGTTTCGATCTTCGCGGCGGCAGCGTCGAACGCGGCGCGGGCGTCGTATGCGTCGCCATGACCCTTGAGCACGAGGCCCTTCATCACATGCGCGACGATATCGCATTTAAAACCGGCGTCGTGCGGCCCCTTGCCGAACGTGACCTCGGCCGAGATGGCGCGCGAGAAATACTTGTCGGCGATACCCTGGAGTCGGTCTTCCACATGGCTGTTCAGTGCTTCGCCAGTGTCAACCTGATGACCAGAAATCCGGATATCCATTGTCGTCTCCTTGTCGGCGTTACGTAATTCGGGCGGTCCTGTTGGCTCCACCCTGCCAGCGTCATCCGGACGCCACGGCCCCCCAAATCGGATCCTTGATCCCCTTCATAAACGCTGCATGCGCCGCAAGGTCTCCGTCGCTCACCGCGAAAACGCGCGGCGGACGAACGACCCGAGGCGCTGATGCGACGATCGGAGTCGCGGCGCTGGTTGCGGTATCGCCGAGCAGGCCGAGGCCGATCTGGCGACCGCCCATCAGCTCGACATAGACCTGTGCCAGCAGCTGCGCATCGAGCAGCGCGCCGTGGAGCACACGGTGGCTGCGATCGATCCCGAACCGCGAGCACAGCGCATCGAGCGAATGCTTGGCGCCGGGGTGGCGGCTGCGCGCGATCTGCAGCGTGTCGACCATCCGCTTCATGTGGATAATCTGGCGGCCGCACTTAGTCAGCTCGCCGTTGAGGAACGAGAAATCGAAGCCGGCATTGTGCGCGATCATCGGCGCGTCGCCGACGAATTCGAGCAGGTCGTCGACCGCATGCGCGAACTTCGGCTTATCCGACAGGAACTGCGCGCTGAGCCCGTGGACGTTAAACGCCTCGACCGGCATGTCGCGCTCGGGGTGGTAATAGGCGTGGAAGGTGCGGCCGGTCTCGACCCGGTTGACCATCTCGACGCAGCCGATCTCGACCATGCGGTCGCCGCCCGAAAAACTGAGGCCGGTGGTTTCGGTGTCGAAGACGATCTCGCGCATGACTATGGTATCGGCTCAGTTTTGGTATCGCGCAAGCACCGCACGGACTTGCGCGCGGGTTTCCTCAAAGCGCGTATCGGTGTGGATCACATGATCCGCGCGGGCGCGTTTTTCGGCGTCGGGAGTCTGGCGGGCGAGGATCGCCGCGAACTTGTCGGCGGTCATGCCGGGGCGGGCGAGGACGCGGGCGCGCTGCACGTCGGGAGCGGCGGACACGACGACGATGACGTCGACGTTGCGGTCGCCGCCGGTTTCGAACAGCAGCGGGACGTCGAACACGACGAGTTTGCCGGTGTGCTGGGCGAGGAAGTGGGCGCGCTCTTCGCCGACGGCGGGGTGGACGATCGCTTCGAGTCGCTTGATCGCCGCGTCGTCACCGAACACCGCAGCGCCCAGCTTTGCACGATCGACCGCGCCGTTTGCCGTCGTTCCAGGAAACGCGGCCTCGATTGCTGAGACGAGTCGACCCCCGACGCCCTGCAACCGGTGGACGGTGGCGTCGGCGTCGAACACGGGTACGCCTTCGTGGGCGAACATCGCCGCGACGGCGGATTTGCCCATGCCGATCGAGCCGGTGAGCCCGATGATCATTTGATCAGCAACGCGCGCAGATCGTCGTCCCGGTCGCGCGGAGGTTCCACGTGGAACAATATCTCGAAGGCGACCGCCGCCTGGCCGATCAACATCTCCAGCCCATCCACCGTTTCAAGGTTCCGGGCCCGCGCCGCCTTGAGCAAGCCGGTTTCGAGCGGCGAGTAGACGATGTCGTAGACCAGCGAGTCGGGATCGAGCGCGCCGAGATCGATGTCGAGCGGTGGCTGGCCGGCCATGCCGAGCACGCTGGCGTTGACGAGCAGTCGCGACGGCGGGGCGGCGGGGCCGATCGGCAGTGCCTGGCCTTTGAGCCCGAACGTCGACAGCAACGCCGCACCCTTCAGCGGATTGCGGTTGAGGATCGTCACCGGCCCGACCCCCATCCGCGACAGCGCGAACAGGATCGCGCGGGCGGCACCACCGGCACCGATCACCGTGACCGGCTGACCGGCGATGTCGAGATCGTCGATTGGCGCCCAGAATCCGGCGGCGTCGGTGTTGGTGCCGATGCAGTCGCCCGCCTGATTGCGGAACACCGTGTTGATCGCCCCGATCGTCCCGCGGACGTCGCCGGGATCGGAGACGTGATCGAGCGCGGCGAGCTTGTGCGGCATCGTGATATTGCACCCGCGCCAGGCAGGGTCGGCCTTGCGCTCGGCGAAATAGGCGGGGAGGTCGTCGGCGGTGACGTGCTTGTGGCGATATTCGGCATCGATCCCGAGCGCGTCGAGCCAGAAGTTATGGATCAGCGGCGATTTTGACTGCGCGATCGGATCGCCGATCACTTCGGCATAGGGGCGGACAGGGGTCATTCGAAGCTCCGTGTTTCCCCGCGAAGGCGGGGATCCAGTTTGGGCACCCGCCTTCGCGGGTGAACAAGGTTGTAGTGAATACGACGGGTGTTGCCACGCGTCACGGGGCCAAGCTTTGTTGGGATCCTCATCCTCATTCCGCCACCCCCGCCGTCATCCCAGCGAAAGCTGGGATCTCCCCATTTGGCGGGCGTCGTCTGCCTCGTGAGATACCCCAGCTTTCGCTGGGGTGACGGACGGGGGGGCGGAGGGGAGGGGGCGTTTCTACGCCGGCAACTCGCCTCGTACGCGCAGGAAGTCGAGCACGTTGAGCAGCGGCATGCCCAGCACCGTGAACTGGCTCCCCTCGATCCTCGCGAACAATTGCGCGCCGGGGCCTTCGATCCGGTAGCAGCCGACACACCCCGCAATCGCCGGCCATTCCGCATCGAGATAGGTCTCGATGAACGCCTCAGACAATGGCCGCACATGCATGTTGGCGCGTTCGACGTGGCGCCAGATCGCCTGGCCGTTCTCACCGATCACCGCAGCACTCCACAAATCATGCCGCTTGCCCGACATCACCCGGAGATGCGCCGCCGCATCCGCCCGGTCGATCGGTTTGTCGAGAATCGTGCCGTCCTCCAACGCGACCAGCGAGTCGCTGCCGAGCACCAGATAGCCCGGCATCCGCGCGGAAACCTTCAACGCCTTCAGTTCGGCCAAAGCATCGGCGAGATCGCGCGGCGACAGGTCGCGCAACGCAGCTTTCGCTGCATCCTCGTCGACACCCGCGAACGTCGCCTCGAACGGCACACCCGCGGCGGTCAGCATCGCGCGACGCGAGGCGCTTTGCGAGGCGAGGATCAGGCTCATGAATCCTCCTCCGGCGGGCGCTGGTTGCACAGCGCGATGATCGCCGCCGCCGTCTCCTCGATCGACCGCCGCGTCACGTCGATCACCGGCCAGCCATTGTCCGCGAACATCCGCCGCGCAAAGGCGAGTTCGCGCATCACCGCCTCCTCCTCAACATAGGACGTATCGGGGTGCTGGTTGAGCGACAGCAGACGATTACGCCGCACCTGGATAAGCCGGTCGGCACTCGTCGTCAGCCCGACGATCAGCGGGTTCTTCAACTTGTAGAGGATCGCCGGCGGGGGGCTCTCGACCACGATCGGGATATTGGCGGTCTTGTAACCGCGGTTGGCGAGATAGATCGAGGTCGGCGTCTTCGACGAGCGCGATACGCCCGCGAGCAGGATATCGGCCTCCTCCCATTCCTCCCACGCGATCCCGTCGTCATGCGCGATCGTCCACTGGATCGCATCGACGCGCGCAAAATACGCCGCATCCAAGACGTGCTGGCGCCCCGGCCGCGCCTTGGCCTGCTGACCGAGCAACCCCGACAGCGCATCGTTGACCGGATCGAGCGGCGCGACCGCGGGCAGGCCGAGCGCGAGGCATCGTTGCTCGAGAATCCTCCGCGTCGCCGGGTTCACCAGCGTGAAGATCACCAGCCCCGGGTTCTGCGCGATCTCCTGGAGGATGCGCTCGAGATGCGCTTCGGTCCGCACCATCGGCCAGAAATGCCGCACCGTCTCGACGTCGTCATACTGCGCCAGCGCCGCCTTCGCGATGTTCTCCAGCGTCTCGCCGGTCGAGTCCGACAGGAGGTGAAGGTGAAGCCGCATCATCGCCGGTTTATCCCCAAGGCGAGGGCGCGTCGGTGTGGATCTGTGGATAACATGGGGAGAACGGCTAGCGTAACTCGTCCCCTCCGCCAAGCGACCCTCACGCGGTGGATAAGGCTGATTCTATCCACATCCCCGCACACAGGGACCAATTTTATCCACAGGCTGTGGATGCTGGGGAGCCTTGAATCGAATCAGCGCGTTTGTGGGGGTGTCGGCGGGTCAAGCTGTTGGCATTTCGGGGATCACCGCATAAGCCCCGGGATCAACCGCCCAACCACTGCAACAACCTATTTCTAGAATCTTCTTATAGTAGAAGAAGGGTGCTCCGCTGACCGATCCGACCCCCAAGAAACTGCTCGCCACTCTGCGCGGCGAACGTCATTCCGTGCCGCCGCTGTGGCTCATGCGACAGGCCGGGCGGTATCTCCCCGAGTATCGCGAACTGCGTGCCGAGAAGGGCGGTTTCCTCGCGCTCGCGACCGATCCGGAGGCTGCGGCCGAAGTGACGTTGCAACCGATCCGTCGGTTCGGGTTCGACGGTTCGATCCTGTTCTCGGACATATTGATGATCCCGTGGGCGCTCGGGCAGGACCTGAGCTTCGGGGTCGGCGAGGGACCTCGGCTCGAACCGGCGCTGGTCGATCATGCGCTCGATCGGTTGCAGGCCGTCCCCGAGCGGCTGGAGCCGGTCTACGGCACCGTCGCGAAGGTCGCCGCTGCCTTGCCGCCCGAGACGACGTTCCTGGGCTTTGCGGGCTCTCCCTGGACGGTCGCGACCTATATGGTGGCGGGCAAGGGGAGTAAGGATCAGTCCGAAACGCGGCGTTTCGCGTATCGCGATCCAGTGGCGTTCGG
Organism: Sphingomonas sp.; assembly: GCA_043775965.1. GTDB lineage: Bacteria > Pseudomonadota > Alphaproteobacteria > Sphingomonadales > Sphingomonadaceae > Sphingomonas. Next base: position 27,883 of record JAYVRZ010000144.1, on the reverse strand, counting down.
CGCGATCATCGATGCGATCGCCGATCATACGGTGGAGTATCTTGCGCGGCAGATCGAGGCGGGAGTCGACGCGGTGCAGCTGTTCGACAGCTGGTCGGGGACGCTTTCGCCCGCACAGTTCGAACGCTGGGTAATCGCACCGACCGTCTCGATCGTCGAGCGGCTGCACGCACGCTGCCCTGGCGTGCCGATCATCGGCTTCCCGAAGGGGGCAGGGGGCAAGCTGCCAGCTTATGCGCGCGAGACGGGGGTCGATGCGATCGGCTTGGACGAGACGGTCGACCCGGTATGGGCGCACGCCTCGCTCCCCGCCGACATGCCGGTGCAGGGTAATCTCGATCCGCTCGCGCTGATCGCGGGCGGCGCGGATCTCGATGCGGCGATCGACCGGATCCTTGCGGCGTTCGTCGACCGTCCTCACATCTTCAACCTGGGTCACGGCATCCTGCCCGACACGCCGATTGCGCACGTCGAGCAACTGATCGCCCGTGTTAGGAGCACGACATGAGCGGTTTTCTCGGCGCTGCGTATGACTGGGTGAAGGCCGCGCATCTGATCTTCGTAATCTTCTGGATGGCCGGGCTGTTCATGCTGCCGCGCTATCTGGTCTATCATCAGGAGGCGCTGGCGGCCGGCAATGCGGGCGAGGCGGCGAACTGGGTCGAGCGCGAGGGCAAGATCCGCTCGATCATTTTGACGCCGGCGATGATCGTCGTCTGGGTGCTGGGGATCGCGCTGGCGTTGAACCTCGGGCTGGCGGACGGCGCGCCGGGGCTGGGGTGGCTGCACCTGAAGCTTGCGCTGGTGTTCCTGCTGACGGGGTATCATGGCTGGATGGTCGGCTATTCCAAGAAGCTCGCGGCGGGGAAGCCGACGCTGACGGGCAAGCAGTTGCGGATGCTAAATGAGGTGCCGGCGTTGGCGGTGACGCTGATCGTGGTGCTGGCGATCGTGAAGCCGTTCTGAACTCCCCCGCTAACACCCGTCATCCCCGCGGAGGCGGGGACCCATATTCTCAAGGGTCGGCGATTCTGCTGCTGGGATAGCCAGTATGGGTTCCCGCCTACGCGGGAATGACGGTTGGGCGAGGTAAGCGTCTCCGCTTGACTAACCCGCCCCCCAATTCTAACCCCTCGTCCCAACGCGGCCTCCTGGCGTCCTGCCCGGTCGTGTCCTGCCAGTCTTGTCTCGCCCAGTTCCGCTTTCCCGAGCGCACCGCCGACCGAGCTTTCGCCCGTTGATTGCTATCCGGAAATCACCATGCATCTCAAAGACCTGAAGAAAAAGAAACCCGCCGAGCTGGTCCAGCTGGCCGAGGAACTGGGGGTCGAGAGCGCCTCGACGCTGCGCAAGCAGGACCTGTTGTTCGCGATCCTGAAGGTGCAGGCGGACAATGGCGACCAGATCATGGGGCTCGGCACGATCGAAGTGCTGCCAGACGGCTTCGGCTTCCTGCGCTCGCCGGAATCGAACTATCTCGCCGGCCCCGACGACATCTACATCTCGCCGAACCAGGTGCGGAAGTTCGGGCTGCGCACCGGTGACACGGTCGAGGGCGAGATCCGCGGGCCGAAGGACGGCGAGCGCTATTTCTCGCTCGTGAAGCTGACCGCGGTCAATTTCGACGATCCCGACGTCGTCCGCCACCGCGTCAATTTCGACAACCTCACGCCGCTCTATCCCGAGAGCAAGCTGACGCTCGATCCCGCCGACCCGACCGTCAAGGACAAGTCGGCACGCGTGATCGACATCGTCTCGCCACAGGGTAAGGGCCAGCGCACGCTGATCGTCGCACCGCCACGCGTCGGCAAGACCGTCATGTTGCAGAACATGGCCAAGGCGATCACCGACAATCACCCCGAGGTGTTCCTGATCGTCCTGCTGATCGACGAACGCCCCGAGGAAGTCACCGACATGCAGCGCAGCGTGAAGGGCGAGGTGGTCAGCTCGACCTTCGACGAACCCGCGCAGCGCCACGTGCAAGTCGCTGAAATGGTGATCGAAAAGGCCAAGCGTCTGGTCGAGCACAAGAAGGACGTCGTGATCCTGCTCGACTCGATCACGCGTCTCGGCCGTGCCTACAACACCGTCGTGCCGTCGTCGGGCAAGGTCCTGACCGGCGGTGTCGACGCGAACGCGCTGCAGCGCCCGAAGCGCTTCTTCGGCGCCGCGCGCAACATTGAGGAGGGCGGTTCGCTCTCGATCATCGCCACCGCGCTGATCGACACCGGTAGCCGCATGGACGAGGTGATCTTCGAGGAGTTCAAGGGCACCGGCAACTCGGAAATCGTGCTGGATCGCAAGGTCGCGGACAAGCGCATCTTCCCGGCGCTCGACGTTGGCAAGTCGGGCACGCGCAAGGAAGAGCTGCTGGTCGACAAGGCCAAGCTCTCCAAGATGTGGGTCCTGCGCCGCATCCTCATGCAGATGGGCACGATCGACGCGATGGAGTTCCTGCTCGACAAGATGAAGGATTCGAAGACCAACGAGAATTTCTTCGACAGCATGAATCAATAACCGAGTGCGGCCTGCGCCAAGCTGGCGCAGGACTCGCACCGGTTCGGCCGGCGGGCAGCGCCCGACCGACGACATGGGCTTCGCCCATGTCCGCCAAGAAGACCGACGCAAAGCGGCACGCGAGAGCATGGCTTTCGCGTGCCGTTTCGCTATGAAACGCTACGTAAACCGTCATCATCGCTCGTCGTTGGTGACTCACGTCACCGGGAGCTGACATCTTGAGTATCATCGCCATGCTGGCCGCCGCCGCATCGAGTGTCGCCGGGCCGGGCTCGCCGTTCGAAATCTGGCATCACATCGTCGCCGACTTCTCGAATCTGGGCGACCCGAAGGCGCTCGCCGCGTTCGGATCGGTGCTGATGATCGACCTCGTCCTCGCCGGCGACAACGCGATCGTCGTCGGTGCGCTCGCCGCCGGTCTGCCCGCCGACCAGCGCAAGAAGGTCATCCTTATCGGTATCGGCGCTGCGCTCGTCCTGCGCATCTTCTTCGCGCTGATCGTGACGTGGCTGATGGGCATCGTCGGCCTGATTTTCGCCGGCGGCCTGCTGCTGCTCTGGGTCAGCTGGAAATTCTACCGCGAAATCCGCGAGGGTGCGGAGAACGCGGGCTCGGAAGAGATCGACGGCGACGAACGCTCGGGCATCCGATCGTCGAAGGGGTTTGCAAGCGCGGCTTGGGCGGTCGCGGTCGCCGACGTCTCGATGAGCCTCGACAACGTCCTGGCGGTCGCCGGCGCGGCGCGCGAGCATCCGGGCATTTTGGTCATCGGTCTGCTGCTGTCGGTCGCGATGATGGGGCTTGCCGCGAACTACATAGCGCGCGTGATCAACAAGTATCGCTGGATCGCCTATATCGGCCTCGCAGTGATCCTCGTGGTCGCGCTGAAGATGATCTACGAAGGCTGGGTCGGCACCGGCGAGACGCTCGGGATCATCTCGCTGCTGCGGTGATCGTGTCGCGGTTGGGATAAGGAAAAGGCCTCGCCGGATCGTCCGGCGAGGCCTTTTTTATGCGCCATGGTCGGGCGCCCCCATCATGCCGGTCGCCAGAGCATCGTTCCAACACCCACCGTTTCACACGGTAGGTAGTGGATGATGCGCGGGACCGACGAAAGAAGATTTGTTTCCCCGCGAAGGCGGGGACCCAGACTGGGCTCCCGCCTTCGCGGGAGCACAAAGAACCGCATGGTGCTGTACGGAAGCCGTCTTGGCATTGTTCGAACGGATCATGCATCGAAGGTCTGAAGGAGCGGGGAGAGGTGTACTAGCCCAGATGCTCGGCGAAGAACTTGGCCGTCCGCTCGTCCGCCAGCTTTGCCGACGCGTCCGAGCGCCGCTCGCCGAACTCGGTTGCGAAGCCGTGGTCCTCGCCCGCGTAATCGTAGATCGTCACCTTGGGATGAACGTCGAGCCCGGCATGCATCGCCGCCTGCGCGTCCTTGTCGACGAAATGATCCTCTTCGGGGACATGCAGAAGCACCGGATGTGCGATCGCGTGCTTCTCGCCGAGCAGACCGTCGATTCCGACCCCGTAATAGCCGACGCTCGCATCGACGTCGGTCCGTGCCGCAGTCATGAACGCGAGCCGTCCGCCGAGGCAGTAGCCGACCACGCCTACTTTGCCGGCCTCACCGAGTCCGGCACGCGCGGCGCGGATCGTCGCCTCGATATCGGCGATACCTTTGTCCTGATCGAACTTGCCCATCAGCTCGAGCGCACGATCGAACTCGGGCTTGATGTCCGGATCGAGCTCGATACCGCGCTCCAGCCGCCAGAACAGGTCGGGTGCGATCGCCAGATAGCCGGCCTCGGCCAGCGTATCGCACTTACGGCGAATGCCGGCGTTCACGCCGAAGATTTCCTGAATCACGATGATCGCCGCCTTGGGCGTATCCGCGGGTGCGGCGCGATAGGCGTGGAAATCGCCGGCACCGTCGAGCGTCGCAATGGTGGTGGTATTCGTCATAACAATCCTCCTTGCGGCCGCTCATGGTCGAGCAGCCGGGATTTGGTGATCGGGCCTCTACCCGCGGAATACGCACCAAGCGCCCCGCCGGCTCCAAGGATTCGGTGGCAGGGGACGAAGATCGGAAACGGGTTGCGCGCACACGCCTGGCCGATCGCGCGCGGGCTCGACTGGATCGCCTTGGCGAGTTCGCCGTAGCTCGCGGTCTGACCGTAGGCGATATCGACGATGCCCTGGCGTAGTACCGTACCGCGTTCGGTAGGGGAGGGTGCGAGCGGCAAATCGAATGTCGTCAGCCGCCCCGTGAAATACGCATCGAGCTGGCGGAGCGCTTCCCGGATCGCCGGCACGTCGCTCGCAACCGCATCACCGTCGGCCATAATCTCGATCGCATCGATCCGGTCCGCGTCGCCGGTCACGCGGACCAGCCCGATTGGCGTTGCGATCGAGGCTGCATCGCGCGCATACATCGCCATGCTATGCAGCGCGCCAACAGGCGGCTCAAGCGCCATCTGGGATGCCGTACATGAAGATGAACATCGAGATCGATTGCACCCCGGAGGAGGCGCGCCGCGCGGTAGGCTTGCCCGACCTGACGCCGATTCACGACCGCTATATCGCGATGATGATGGAGGCGATTCCCGATGGCCAGATGAAGCCCGAGATGCTCGAATCTATGATGCGCGGCTGGCAGCCGATGGGCGAGGCGGGGATGGCGATGTGGAAACGCATGTTCGAGACCGCGACGAAGAGCGGCTGAGTTCCACGTGAAAACGATCTTCGCGGTATCGAGCGGACGGCCGCCCGCGGCGATCGCCGTCGTCCGGATTAGTGGACCGCAGGCGTTTGCTGCGGCCGAAGCGCTGGCTGGGCCGTTACCAGCGGCGCGTCACGCGAGCCTCCGAGGACTGCGCGATACCGACGGCGCTCTGCTCGATCGCGCGCTGGTTATCGTGTTTCCGGGGCCAGCGACGGCGACGGGCGAGGATCTGGTCGAGATTCACTGTCACTGCGGTCGCGCGGTGATCGCTGCGGTCGAGCGGGCTTTGTCGTCGCAGCCAGGTCTCCGCCTAGCCGAACCGGGCGAGTTCACGCGCCGCGCCCTCACCAACGGCCGCATCGACCTGACCGAGGCCGAGGGTCTCGCCGACCTGCTCGAAGCCGAAACCGAGAGCCAGCGTGTCGCGGCGATGACTGCGGCCGAGGGGCGTGTGAGCCAGGCGGTCCGCGGCTGGATGGACGCGGTCGCGATGCTGTCGGCGCGGATCGAGGCGATGCTCGATTTCGCGGACGAGGACGATGTCGCCAGCGACGCGGTGGCGTTCGACGCGATCGTTGCGGAGATCGACGTGCTCGCCGTGGCAATCGAAGCGGTGGTCGACGCCCCCCCGGTCGAGCGTCTCAAGGATGGCCTGCGCGTCGTCATCGGCGGACCGCCGAACAGCGGCAAGTCGACCCTCCTCAATTTGCTCGGCGAGCGCGACGCGGCGATCGTCTCGCCGATCTCGGGCACCACGCGCGACCGGATCGAGGTCCCGGTGCTCCGCGACGGCATCGCCTATGTGCTGACCGACACCGCCGGGTTGATCGATACGCTCGACCCGATCGAGGCGATCGGCGTGACCCGCGCCGAGGACGCACTCGCCGCAGCGGACATCGTCGTATGGCTCGCCGACACCGTACCACCACGCGCCGACGCGATCTGGGTTCATGCGCGCGCCGATCTGCCGGGGCGGGAGGGTTTGCCCGCTGGACGCACGCTGGCTATCGCGCAGAACGACCGCCGCTCGCTCGATGCCCTCTGGACCCAACTCAACCAGCGCGCCGCTGCGATGCTGCCACGAGGGGACGGGATTGCGCTCAAGCAGCATCAGCGCCGACAATGTGCGCTGGCGGTCGACGCCCTCCGCTACCGGAGTTTGGACTCGCTGATCATCGCCGAGCACCTCCGGCAAGCCCGCACAATCCTTGCTGGCGTGCTCGGCCTCGACGCGACCGGCGAGATGTTGGACGCGCTGTTCGGACGGTTCTGCATCGGCAAGTGATGTTCCACGTGGAACAACTTTGACGCAACCCTTGCACCACTCTAGGGCAAAGCCATGTTCGATGTAGTGGTAGTTGGCGGAGGCCATGCCGGAACCGAAGCCGCAGCCGCGGCGGCGCGCAGGGGCGCGCGCACCGCGCTCGTGTCGTTCGACGCGAGTCATATCGGTGCGATGTCGTGCAATCCGGCGATCGGCGGCCTCGGCAAGGGGCACATGGTCCGCGAGGTCGACGCGTTCGATGGGCTGATCGCGCGTGCGTCCGATGCTGCTGCAATCCACTACCGCATGCTCAATCGCAGCAAGGGATCGGCCGTCCAGGGGCCGCGCATTCAGGCAGACCGTCGCCTCTATTCGGATGCGATCCAGACGATGTTGGCGGCGACCGAAGGACTCTCGATCGTCGAAGGTGAGGCCACGGCCTTGCATTTCATCGGCGATCGCGTGGCCGGTGTCGTGCTCGCAGACGGCGCAATCGTCGCAGCGCGCGCGGTCGTTCTCGCGACGGGCACGTTCCTCGGCGGGCGGATCTTCCGCGGCGACGAGCGCGAAGAGGGGGGCAGGATTGGCGAGCGCGCCGCCAAGCCACTGGCGGAGCAGCTCCGCGCGCGCGACCTGCCGATGGCGCGGTTGAAGACGGGTACGCCGCCCCGGCTCGATGGTCGCACGATCGATTGGGGCGCACTCGCCGAACAACCGTCCGACCTCGATCCGTGGACGATGTCGCCGATGACGCGCGCGCGCCAACTCCCGCAGATCGCCTGTGCCATCACCCGCACGACCGACCGCACGCATGCGATCATTCGCGAAGCGTTCCACCGATCGCCGCTGTTCACCGGTGCGATCGAGGCGGCGGGGCCACGTTACTGTCCGTCGATCGAGGACAAGGTGCACCGGTTCGGCGACCGCGACGGGCATCAGATTTTTCTCGAACCCGAGGGGCTCGACGACGCGACGGTCTATCCGAACGGCTTGTCGACCTCGCTTCCGGACGAAGTGCAGGCCGAGATGCTCGCCAGCATTCCCGGGCTCGAGCGCGTGACGATGACCATGCCGGGGTATGCGGTCGAATATGATTATATCGACCCACGGGCACTCGATACGCGGCTCGCGCTTGGCGCGATCGAGGGCGTGTTCTGCGCGGGGCAGATCAACGGCACGACCGGCTATGAGGAAGCCGCAGGGCAGGGGCTCGTCGCCGGGCTCAACGCGGCGGCCTATGCGTGCGACCTGGCGCCGGTAATCCTCGATCGCGCCTCGAGCTATCTCGGCGTGATGATCGACGACCTGACCTTGCAGGGCGTCACCGAGCCTTACCGGATGCTGACCGCGCGGGCGGAGTTCCGCCTGTCGCTCCGCGCCGATAATGCCGAGACACGGCTTGGCGCTATTGCCGAAGCGGCCGGGTGTTTGGGGGCGGAACGGCTCGCGCATCAGCGCGCGCTTGCCGAGGATCGAACGCGGTTCAGATCGGCGCTGGAAACCGAGCGGACCGCGACTCACGTCGCCCAGCAAGGCGCGCCGATCGGCCGCGATGGGGCGCGGCGAACCGCATTCGACTGGCTCAGGTTCGAAGGTGTGACACTTGCGCATGTCGCGCCGGACGCGGCGGCGGGTATCCCGGTGGAGGTCGTTGACGAAGTCTTAGAGGACGCGCGCTATGCACCGTATACCGAACGCCAGGCGCAGGAGGTTGCGCGGCTGCGCGCCGACGAGGCGATCCGATTGCCCGAGGACTTGGCCTATGATCGCATACCAGGATTGTCGAACGAGATGATCGACCGGCTGACGACCGCTCGGCCTACCTCGCTCGCGGCCGCGGCACGGGTTCGTGGAATCACGCCGGCGGCGTTGTCGGCGGTATTATTGCATACGAAACGAGTGCCAGCATGACCGAAGACGATGCGCGAGTCTGGGTCACCGACCGGTTCGGCGCCGAGGCGACCGAGCGGCTCGCCGCGTTCGTCGCGATGGTGGTCGAGGAAGCACCACATCAGAATCTGATCGCGCCTTCGACGATCCCGACGATCTGGGACCGCCACGTAGTGGATTCGCTCCAGCTCGTTGCGCTGGCCGGCGCGGATACCGGAGCCAAGCGTTGGCTCGATATCGGTACGGGCGGTGGCTTTCCCGGGATGGTCGTCGCGCTCGTTCGCGAAGGTCCCATCGACCTCGTCGAGCCGCGGCGTCGACGGGCGGACTTCCTCCAGCTTTGCGTGGCGCGCCTCGGTCTCGGCGATCAGGTCCGCGTTCATGCCTCAAAGGTCGAGAATGCGACCGCGGATGCGTCGATCATTTCCGCCCGTGCGGTCGCATCGCTGCAAAACCTTTTGCGTGGCGCCGCGCACTGCGCCACAACGGAGACGCGGTGGCTGCTTCCTCGGGGGCGTTTCGACGAGGAAGAGTTGGCCGCGCTCAAGCAGCATTGGCGGTTTATGTTCCACGTGGAACAAAGCGTCACGAACCCGGAGTCGTCGATCGTGGTTCTGGATCGGGTAAGCGCGCGATGATCACCATCGCGGTCGCCAATCAAAAGGGTGGGGTGGGCAAAACCACCAGCGCCATCAACCTCGCGACTGCGCTCGCGGCGACGGGGATGCGCGTGTTGCTGGTCGATCTCGATCCACAGGGCAACGCGTCGACCGGGCTCGGTATCGGCCATGCGCAGCGTGAGCGGTCGAGCTATGACGTGCTGATCGGCGAGACCTCGATCGCAGAGGCGGTGGTGCATACGCGGGTGCCACGGCTCGATATCGTGCCGGCGACGGTCGACCTGTCGGGCGCGGAGATCGAGCTGGTCGATTTCGATGCGCGCACGCACCGGCTCGATCGCGCGATCAAGGCGGCGCAAGGGCCGTGGGATATCGCGCTGATCGATTGCCCGCCGTCGCTCGGGCTGCTGACGATCAACGCGATGGTCGCGGCGGATTCGCTGCTGGTGCCGCTGCAATGCGAGTTCTTCGCACTCGAGGGGTTGTCGCAGTTGCTCAGCACGGTCGAACGCATCCGCCAGCGGTTCAATCCGGGGCTGTCGATCCTGGGGGTCGCGCTGACGATGTTCGATCGGCGCAATCGGCTGACCGATCAGGTCTCGGCCGACGTCCGCGCGGTGTTGGGGAAAGTGGTGTTCGAGACGGTGATCCCGCGCAACGTGCGCCTGTCCGAGGCGCCAAGCCACGGTCTGCCGGCGCTGATCTACGATCATCGCTGCTCGGGGTCTCAGGCGTATATCGCGCTTGCCCGCGAGCTGATCGGCCGGCTGCCGGCAACCGCGCAGGTTGCGGCATGAGCGACGGGAACAAACGCGGTCGGCCAGGGCTGGGCAGGGGCCTCAACGCGCTGCTCGGTGAGATGGCCCGCGAGACGCCGGTGTCGGCGGATGGTGCAGCGCAGCAATCGTCGGGTGTGCGGATGCTCCCGGTCAGTTCGCTGTCGCCGCATCCCGATCAGCCGCGCCGGCATTTCGATGAGGCGATGCTCGACGAGCTGGCCGCCTCGATCGCCTCGCGCGGGTTGATCCAGCCGATCGTCGTCCGGCCGCACGGGCACGATTACCAGATCGTCGCGGGCGAGCGTCGCTGGCGCGCGGCCCAGCGAGCGCGGTTGCATGAAGTACCGGTCGTCGTCCGCGACTTCGACGATGCCGAGACGCTCGAGATCGCGCTGATCGAGAACATCCAGCGCGAGGATCTCAACGCGATCGAAGAGGCGCAGGCGTATCAGCGACTGGCGGGCGAGTATGGGCATACGCAGGAGGTGCTCGCCAAGATCGTCCACAAGTCGCGCAGCCATGTCGCGAACCTGCTGCGGTTGCTGGAACTGCCCGCGCAGGTGCAGTCGCAGGTGGTCGATGGCTCGCTGTCGATGGGGCATGCGCGGGCGCTGCTCGGCTCGCCCGATGTCGAGGCGCTGGCGGATCAGGTCGTCTCGCGTGGTCTGTCGGTGCGCGAAACCGAGAAGCTGGCGCGGGAAGCGAAGCCCGGGCGCAACCGCAGTGGCAAGCCGGCCGAGCCGCGCATCCCGGACGCGGATATTGCTGCGCTCGAACGCCAGTTGGCGGATCTGCTCGGCTTGCAGGTTCGCGTGGCGCATACCGAGACGGGCGGCACGCTGACGCTAAGCTATTCGACGTTGGATCAGCTCGACATGGTGTGTCAGCGGCTGACGGGCGGGGCGATCTAGCGGGGAAGTACGCCTGCGCCCATTTTCCCTTCCGTTCGTGCTGAGCGAAGTCGAAGCACCTGCGTACCGGACCATCCTTCGACTTCGCTCAGGACGAACGGGGGGAGGGGCGACTCAGGTTCGGATGCGTCAGTTCCGCCGTGCGATCGCCTGCGACAGCGCCACGACCGCGACCTCCGCCACGACCGTACCAGCATTCCCCGACGCCATGATTGCGCGCTCGGCCGCCCGCACGCGCTGGATTGCGGTGGCGAGCATCGTCGGCGACCAGCGGCGGAGCGACCGCGCGGTGCTGGCCTCTTCCTTGTAGAAGACGCGGTGGCGTTTCATCACCGCGTCGACCGAGTCCCCCCGGTCGATATCGCCGCGCATCTCGGCCAGTGCGATCAGGCGGCGGACGAGTTGGCGGAGCCATGGGATCGGCGACGTGCCGGCTTCTTCGAGCACGGCGAGTTCCGCGCCAAGATCGTCGACCCGGCCCTCGATCACCGCATCGATCGCGCGACTCATTTCCGCATCGCCGAGATCCGCGCCCACCGCGTCCAGCGCGTGATGATCGAGGTCCGCGGGGCGATCGGGTGCCGCATCGAGGTACAGCGCCAGCTTCTCGATCTCGCGCGACATCACCGCGCGGTCGCCTCCGGTCGTGTCGACGAGGCGCCGCGCGACGCCAGGGGCAGGGCGCAGGCCGTTCTCTCCCGCGATCGTCGTGGCGAGGCGTTCGGCGTCCTGCGCGGTCGGGGCGTAACAGGCGAACGCCATCGCGCGCGGCGAATCGATCGCGAGCTTGACGATCTTGGCGGTCGATTTGACGGTCGGGGCGATCGCCACGACCGGGTTGCCGACGCGCTCGGCCGCCAGCAGGTTGGTGAACGCTTCGAGGCTTTCCTCGCCTGCGGAGGCGACGCGCACGAAACGCGCGCCCGCGAACAGCGACAGCGACGCGGCCTCGTCGGTCAGGCGGCCGGGATCGCCCTTGAGAGTCGCGCCATCGAGATCGACGCGCTCGGCGTCCGCCCCCATCGCCTTGGCCAGCACGCGTGCCAGATCGCTCGCGCCGGCCTCGTCGGGGCCGTGGAGCAGGTACAGGCGAATGTCGGAGCCCGGCTTGGCCAGCGCGCCGCGAATCTGGCCGGCGCTGGCCTTCACTTTGCCGGTGCGCTGCCCTGCGCGGCCGAGATGGCGGGCGTGTTGCGGGCATAGAGCGCGATGCGCGCGACGATCTGGTCCGCGACGATCCCCGACAGCCGTTCGAGCGCGGTATTCTCGGCCGCGATCGTCGCATATTCGGAGCGGACGACGTCGATCCCGGCATCGGAGCCCGCGGTCGCATCAAGCAGCACCGAGCCATCGCCGACGCGGACGAGCTGATAGCGCGCGCGCAGAGTCCGGCGTTCGCGCGAGACGCTGTCGTCGGTGCGGACGCCGAGACCGCTGATCTCGTCGTCGAGGCGGATATCGACGCGGTAGAGCGCGGGGGCGCCGTTCGAGGGCAGGCGATCGCGCAACGCGGTCGCCATCAGCCAGCCGTTCTTGCCCGCGATCGGCGCGATCTCGACCTGGCCGAGCGTGCGGGCGACGGGGCTGCTGCTACCACCCGCATAGAGCGGATGCAGGCCGCAGCCCGACAGCATGGGTGCCAGCGTCAGCACGCTGAGGATCACGAGCCGCTTCATGCGACGATGTTCACGAGACGGTCGGGCACGACGATCACTTTCCGGGGCGGCTCGCCCTCGAGCAGGCGGACGATCTTCTCGGAGGCGAGCGCGGCGGCTTCGACCTCGTCCTTCGGTGCGCCCTTGGCGAAGATGAGCGTGTCGCGGAGCTTGCCGTTGACCTGCACCGCGATCGTGACCTCGTCGTCGACCAGCAACGCCGGATCGACGATTGGCCAGGCGGCGTCGGCGATCAGGCCGTCGTTTCCGGCGGTCGCCCAGGCTTCCTCGGCGACGTGCGGGACCATCGGACTGACGAGCAGCAACAGCGTGCGGATCGCCTGTTCGCGGTCGGCGGAGGGCGCGGCCTTCTCGATCGCGCTGCACAGCGAATAGAGTCGCGCGACTGCCTTGTTGAACTGCAAGGCGTTGATATCGCTCTCGATACCGACCGTGGTGCGGTGGCAGAGCTTACGCAACGTGATGTCGTCGCCTTCTGCCTTAGCGGCACCGTCGGACTCGATCAGCCGCCAGAGACGCTGGACGAACCGCCACGCGCCTTCGATGCCGGATTCGCTCCAGGGGAGATCACGTTCGGGCGGCGAGTCGGAGAGCACGAACCAGCGCACCGCGTCGGCGCCATACTGGTCGACGATCGGCTCGGGATCGACGGTGTTCTTCTTTGACTTCGACATCTTCGTCACGCGACCGACCGTCACGGGGCCTCCGGTCGCGATCTCGATATACCCTGCGTCAGTCTTGCGGACCTCGTCGGGAGACAGCCACTTCGTTTTGACCGGCGCGTCGCTCGAATCGTCGTCGTCGGTGTCCGGCTGCGCGTCACCGGCGTCGCCTCGGCTATACGTCTCGTGCGTCACCATCCCTTGCGTGAACAACCCGGCGAACGGCTCGGCGATGTCGAGCATGCCGATATGCTTCAGCGCGCGCGTCCAGAAGCGGGCGTAGAGCAGATGCAGGATCGCATGCTCGACGCCGCCGATATACTGGTTGACCGGCAGCCACTTCTCCGCACCTGTCCTGTCGAACGGCTTGGCGTCGGGCTGGCTGGCGAAGCGGATGAAATACCAGGACGAATCGACGAACGTGTCGAGCGTGTCGGTCTCGCGCCGGGCGTCTGCACCGCACGATGGGCAGGCAACGTGCTTCCACGTCGGATGACGATCGAGCGGGTTGCCGGGGATGTCGAACGAAACGTCCTCGGGCAGGATGATCGGCAGCTGGTCCTTGGGCACGGGCACCGCGCCGCACGCGTCGCAGTGGATGATCGGGATCGGCGTGCCCCAGTAACGCTGGCGGCTGACGCCCCAGTCGCGCAGGCGGAACACGGTCGTGCCCTTGCCCCAGCCTTCGCCCTCGGCGCGCTCGATCACGATGCGCTTGGCGTCCTCGATGTCCATGCCGTCGAGAAAATGCGAGTTCACCAGGCTGCCGGCGCCGGTCCAGGCGGTGTCGCCAACGAACACGGGGGCTTCGTCGTCGCCTTCGTTGACGACGCGCTTGACGGGCAGGTCGTATTTGCGCGCGAAATCGAGATCGCGCTGGTCGTGCGCGGGGACGCCGAACACCGCGCCGGTGCCGTATTCCATGAGCACGAAGTTCGCGATGTAGACCGGGAGTTCCCAGGCCTTGTCGAGCGGATGCACTGCGCGGAGGCCGGTGTCGAAGCCCAGCTTCTCCTGCGTGTCGAGCTCAGCCGCGGTGGTCCCGCCACGCTTGCAAAGTTCGATGAAGGCCGCGGCGTCGGGGTTCGTCTCGGCGACGGCGCGCGCGATCGGATGATCGGCGGCGACCGCGACGAAGCTCGATCCGAACATCGTGTCGGGGCGGGTCGTGAAGACCTCGACGCTCTCTATTCCCCTTCCGCTTGCGCGAGGGGTCAGGGGAGGGGAGGCATCCCCGATCGCCGTCGTCGCGTTCGTGTCAGGCCCTCCCCCGACCCCTCCCGCAAGCGGGAAGGGAGCAGAAAGCTGGAACTTGAACTGCAACCCCTGGCTGCGGCCGATCCAGTTCTCCTGCATCAGCTTGACCTTGTCGGGCCAATGCTCGAGCGCGCCCAACCCGTCGACCAGCTCGTCGGCGAAGTCGGTGATCTTCAGGAACCACTGCGACAGTTTGCGCCGCTCGACCAGGGCGCCCGAACGCCAGCCGCGACCGTCGATCACCTGCTCATTGGCGAGCACGGTCATGTCGACCGGATCCCAATTTACCGCCGATTCCTTGCGGTACACGAGCCCCGCCGCGAACAGGTCGAGGAACAGCGCCTGCTCATGCCCGTAATAGTCGGGCTCGCAGGTCGCAAGCTCGCGCGTCCAGTCGAGCGCGAAGCCGAGGCGCTTCAGCTGCGCCTTCATCGTCGCGATGTTGGCGCGCGTCCAGGTGCCCGGATGGACGCCCTTTTCCATCGCCGCGTTTTCGGCGGGCATGCCGAACGCGTCCCAGCCCATCGGATGGAGCACCTCCATGCCCTTCATCCGACGGAACCGCGCGAGCACGTCGCCCATCGTGTAGTTGCGCACGTGCCCCATGTGGATGCGCCCCGATGGATAGGGGAACATCTCGAGCACGTACGAACGCGGCTTGGTCGACAGGTCGTCCGCGGCGAACGTCTTACGTTCGTCCCAGACCTTCTGCCACGCCGCGTCCGCCTTCAACGCATTGAAACGCGACGCCATTATTTGGTCCTCAGCCCGCGATCGAGGCGCGGCGCAGGTCGCGAGCCTTGGTGAGAATGATGTCTTCCAGCTTCTGCGTGGTCGCGGCCTGGACCGGCGCCGAAACCCACTGGCCACTGCGGTTCACTTCGCGCAACGCCGCCACGCGCAATGCATCGGCGCGTAGATCCTGGTCGAGGATCGACACGGTCACTTTCATGCGCTCGGTCGGTGTCTGCGGATTGATGTACCAGTCGGTGACGATCACGCCGCCGTTGGAGTCGGTCTGAAGCAACGGCATAAAGCTCAGCGTGTCGAGGCTCGCGCGCCACAGATAGCTGTTCACGCCGATCGTCGTGATCTTCGATGCGGCGAGATCCGCCTTGGGACGCGCCGAACCGCCGCCGCCGCATGCGACGAGAGGCAGGGCAAACAGCACGACTGCGATACGCGAGCGGCGGAACATGGGCATCATCCTGGCAAGAAACTCTAGCGGTTGCTCTACAGGCGTGCCCGCGTACCCGCAAGCTGACGCCATGCGCGTGAAGCATGCACGCGAAGGTGCGGCGCGATCGGTCGGCGGCGACGCTCGAAAGTAGTGACGCGGCCAATCTTTGGCCTCGAATCTGTGTGCTGATTGCAACACTATCTCATAATCGTCGGCAGTGATCGCTGTTCGGTGTTTGCGGTGGATCAATTCATGATAGGCGATGTTTCACGAGGGGTCCGATTACGGGACTCGAGGAATAGATTCGTTGTGATGACGCGTGGGGGAATGTTCGGGGTGGTTGCCGGTGCGCTTGTCGCCACCGCTGCTATTGTCGCGCCCGCGTTTGGTGCCAGCGAACAGCCCGCCCGCATTGCCAAGCATAGCATCGCCGCAGTCCGTGGCATCGGTTCGTTCACCCCAGCCGCCGCCGATCCCCGTCTCGCCGCGATGTTCGCGCGCGGTGGTTTCGACGCCGGCAGCTTCCGCTTCACGCCTGCCGAGACGCGTCGCGACAATCGCGCGGTGACGGTTGCGGTGCGTGCGCAGACCAACCGCGGTATCGCCAACACGGCCAGCCTCGCCTCGGCCACGCCGACCGTCGGCATCGCGCCGATCGCCTACAACCTCGGCATGTCGGTCGGCTGGAAGCGGTTCGCTATCTCGGGCGACGTGAACAAGCTCGATCTCGGCGGCATGCCGGGCAGCCGTGAAGCTGCTGACCTCGCGGTCAGCTACAGCGCCAAGCGCTTCAGCGGCACGGTAAAGGCCGCGGCGGATCGCCCGCTGTCGAACGCCCCGCGCCTCGTCGAGGAAGCACCTAGCTATTCGGTCGATCTCGGTGGTTCCTACGCCCTGACACGCAGCCTCGCGGTCACTGCCGGCGTCCGTTACCGCTCGGACCGCGAGCGCTTCGTCAAGGTCGACGACGACCGCCGCGACAGCCAGGCCGTGTATCTGGGCACCGCCTTCCGCTTCTAAGCGTGAGAAGTCGGTATATTGGTCGCCTGAAATCCAGCCGGCTCCTTTAATTACAGAACGCAGGCTAGAGTTTCTGGCGTTGTGCCATTAGCCGCCCACCTGACTCGATCTGCGTCACCCAACCCCACGACCGTCACCCCAGCGAAAGCTGGGGTATCTTTCGTGGTTCGCTACCCCCGCCAAACGGTGAGATCCCAGCTTTCGCTGGGATGACGGGTAGGGGGGTGTGTTCCCGGCACGAGTTCAGGTCCGCCCTATACGCCTGAGCCTAGCGCACCCAATCGTTTATCCCCGCGCACCCACGCATCGATCGCAGCCCAGCCGTGAAACCCGAACCGTCGAATGCGTCGCCAGCGCGACTCGTCCATGCCGCCCAGCGCGATCATCGGGATTCGCAATCCCCGCCCGATCCGGATCGCCCGCATCGGCCCGATTCCCAAGACACGGTCATGTGACCGCGTGGCATAGAGTGGCGATACGAACAGCGCGTCCGCCTTGGCACGACGTCCGGCCAGCGCTTCGGCGCGAGTATGCGCCGGCCAAGTCCTCAGTCGCCGCGCCCGAGCGCCACCATGAACGCCATCGGCAGTGATCGAAGACCGGCTAGCCACCACCACGATCAACCCCCGCGCGTGCGCAAGCCGCTTGATCCGCCGCAGCAACGCGCGTCGTTCCCCGGCGGGCGTCGCGTAATGTCGGAACACGATCCCCGATCCCGGCGGCAATCGGCGCAATGCCGGCCACAAACCATCGCCCATCCGCTCGTCGGTCATCAGCCAGCGCGCGGGAATGGGGTTACGACGAGCCACGCCGCTGCCTATAGCGCGCCGCATGATTGCTGACGACACCACCAAATTGCAGGCCATCCGCGCGCGGATCGGCAAGGCCGCGGAGATCGCCGATCGCCGTATCGCCGACGTGACGCTGATCGCGGTCTCCAAGACCCACCCGGTCGAGGCGATCGAGCCGCTGCTCGCCGAAGGCCAGCGCGTGTTCGGCGAGAACCGCGTCGCCGAGGCGGCGGAGAAATGGCCCGCGTTGCGCGCGGCGTATCCCGACGTCGAACTGCACCTGATCGGCCAGCTCCAGTCCAACAAGGCGGCCGAAGCGGTGGGGCTGTTCGATTGCATCCACGCGGTCGACCGGCCCTCGCTGGTCGAGGCGCTCGCAAAGGCGATGACCGCCGCGGATAAACGCCCCGACTGCTTCCTCCAGGTCAATATCGGCGCCGAACCGCAGAAGGGCGGCTGCGCGATCGCCGATCTCCCCGCATTGGTCGAGCAGGCGCGGGCCGCCGGGCTGCCGATCGCCGGCCTGATGTGCCTGCCGCCCGCAGACGTCGAGCCGGCACCGTATTTCGCGCTGCTCGCGAAGCTGGCGCGCGCGTCCGGGCTGACCGGGCTCAGCATGGGGATGTCTGACGATTTCGAAACTGCCGTGACGATCGGCGCGACTCACGTCCGCATTGGCAGCGCGCTGTTCGGCGCACGCGGCACACCGGCATGAGCATCCCCGTCCGTTTCGACGCACTGCTGTTCGATTTCGACGGCGTGCTCATCGACAGCGAATCGCTCGGCAACCGCCACATCGCCGAATGGCTGACCGCCGCGGGTCATCCGACCACGGCCGAGGATTCGATGGCGAACTTCATGGGGCTCGCCGGGCCGCAGTTCATCGACGCGATCGAGCGCTGGATAGGCCGGCCGTTGCCCGACGACTTTTACGCCGCGCGCAAGGCCGAGGACGAGCGCGTCATGGCCGCCGGCATCGACGCGATCGCGGGTGCGGTAGCGTTCGTCCGCTCGCTTCCCGCCGACCTCCCCAAGGCGATCGTCTCGTCGAGTTCGACCGCGTGGATCACCCGCCACCTCGATCACATCGGCCTGCACGATGCGTTCGGCGACCATCTCTACAGCGGTCGCGAACACGTCGCCAACGGCAAGCCCGCACCGGACCTGTACCTGTTCGGAGCGCGGCAACTTGGGGTCGATATCGCGCGGACGGCGATCCTCGAGGATTCGCCCGTGGGTGCGACTGGGGCGGTGGCGTCAGGCGGCTATGTCATCGGGCTTTCGGCGGGCTCCCATTGCAACGCCGAGCATGGTGCGCGGCTGAAGGCGCTCGGCGTCGATGCGCTGGCGGAGAATTTCGACGATGCGGCGCGGTTGATTGGAAGCATTTGATCGGAGCCTTGGGGTCTCCTGCCTCCTTGTTCTCCCGCGAAGGCGGGAGCCCAGTCTGGGTCCCCGCCTTCGGGGGGAAACAAACTAGACGACGGCCAAGGGTGCTCCGCTTGACCAGCGTGGAGGCGATGGTCGCTTAGCCTGCCCGCTTCAGCCGCCAGATCGCGCCGATCCCCGCGACCAGATCATACGGGATCGCCGCAGCCTCCCGCGTGCGCATCTTCAGCTGGTACCGCCGGCTTCCACCATGCGGCACGTGGATCGCGCTTGCGGGCATGCCGAGCATCGCGAACAGCATGCGGATCCGCGGCTGGTGGTAGCCGTCGGTGCAGATCATGCACTGCGCGTACTGGCCCGCGCGCGCGAACGCGGTCGCCGCGACGACGCTCTGCAACGTATCCACGCTCGTCTCGTCGAGATGAATCCGCGACCGGTCGACGGTCTCGCCCAACAAATGTGCCATCACCGATGCCTCGGACGGGCCGTGCGTCCCCTTCGCACCCGAACAGAACAGGTCGGCATCGACATACCGCGCCGCCGCCGCCGCCGCGAACGCGATTCGCCGGGCGAGCGTCGGGCTCGGGCTGCCATCGGGCCGGACGGCTGCACCGAACACCACGATCAAGCGCCGCGAAGGTGGCGGGGAAGCCTGGTTGTCGGTCAGAACTGGTGTCCCGTGCGGTCGCGTTTGGTCGCGAGATACTGCGCGTTGTGGGGATTGGACGGCAGGAAATGCGGCACCCGCTCGATCACCGTCACGCCCGCCGCCTGCAGCCCCGCGACCTTGGCCGGGTTGTTGGTCAGCAACCGCACGTTACGCTGTCCGAGCAGCGTCAGCATCCGCGCCGCCACCCCGAAATCTCGCGCATCGACCGCAAAGCCCAGCCGCGTGTTCGCATCGACCGTATCATACCCCTGGTCCTGCAACGCATAGGCGCGCAGCTTGTTGACCAGCCCGATCCCGCGCCCTTCCTGCCGCAGATACAGCAGGATACCCCAGCCGCTCGCCCGGATCGCGTGGATCGCGGCGTGCAGCTGCGGCCCGCAATCGCATTTGAGGCTGCCCAGCACGTCACCCGTCAGGCACTCGCTGTGCAACCGCACCAGCGGCAGCTGGCCGTTGGGCTGGCCGATCAGCAACGCGATATGCTCGTCCGCGCTCTCCGGGCTACGGAACGCGACGATCTCCGCATCTTCCGCGCCCTCGACGGGCAAGCGCGCGCGCGTCGCGAGCTGGAGGCGGGTCGCGTCCTCGTGCGCGTCGATATCGGCGGGCGTGAGGATAACGTCGGGATCGATGCCGTCGGTAAAGAAGGCGGGCAGCAACCCAGCGATCCGCGCCAGTCGCAGCGCTGCCGCGGTCGCGACAGGTCGGTGATTGTCGAGCGTCCGAAACGGGCCTTTCATCGGCGTCGCCAAGTCGAACTGCGGATCGGCTAGCGCGGTTGCCAGCGCCATATCGAACCACGGCGCCCGCTCGATCATCACGGGCCGATCGGGATCGGCCGCCTCGACCTGATTTGCCAGCTTCAACGTCTCGGCACGTCCGGTCGAGATCAGTATCTCGTAATCCGTCGGGGCGAACGCGCGCAGTCGTCCCGCATCAGCAGTTTCGATGGCAAGCAGCGGCAACGGTTCTTCGCCGCTCGCGCGAATCTCGATCGGCCAGCCGCGTCGCAACGCATCGACCGCGCGGGCCGCGGCGCGGGGGTTCAAAACGCGAACTCGGTCATGATCGGGACGTGGTCGGACGGCTTCAGCCAGCTCCGGCAGCTTTCGTACACATGATGCGATACCGCCGCCTCGGCAGCGTCACCGGTCGCCCACATGTGATCGAGCCGCCGTCCGCGGTCTGACGCTTCCCAATCCTTTGCGCGGTAGCTCCACCACGTGAACAGGCGGGCGGGGGCAGGGTGGAACCGACGGCCGAGATCGACCCAGTCGCCCGCCGCCTGCAACCGGCCGAGCGCCTCCACCTCGACAGGCGTGTGGCTGACGACGTCGAGCAACTGCTTGTGGTTCCAGACGTCCGATTCAAGCGGCGCGATGTTGAAGTCGCCGACGAGGATGGTGGGGCCGGGGAGCGTCTCCGACCACGTCGTCATGCGGTCGATGAAGTCGAGCTTCTGGCCGAATTTGGGGTTCACCTCGCGGTCGGGCACGTCGCCGCCGGCGGGGACGTAGACATTCTCGAGCCGCACGCCGTTCTCGAGCCGGACGCCGACATGGCGCGCCTCGCTGTTCGCCTGCCAGTCGAAACGGTCGTCCTCGACTAAGGGCACGCGGCTGAGGATCGCGACGCCGTGGTGCATGCGCTGACCGTGCAGGACAATGTGTTCGTAGCCGAGCGCGCGGAACGCCGCCAACGGGAAGTCGCCGTCAATGACCTTGGTCTCCTGCAGGCACAGGATGTCGGGCTGCTCGTCGCGCAGAAACTGTTCGACGATGGCGATCCGGAAGCGGACCGAGTTGATGTTCCAGGAGACGATCTTCACGGGGGCGATGTAGCGTTGCGTAAGGGTGGCGACAAGGAAGGGTCTGGGTCTTCTCGAAGGTAGAAGGCGCCATCGGCAAAGCCGTTGTCGTCGGCCGAGCTCTCGCTCGCCGGCCATGTTTGGGCGAGTCTTGCAAAATGGTTTTGCGCGCCGCCCTTCACATGAAATGACCCCCGCTCCGGGGGCATGGAGCGAGGGCCGACTCAGCGTTCGTCACGCAGGCAAGAGGTGGGGAAACCATCCGGGCAACAGGGGGAAAAATCCCGAATGCCCCACATCCGCAAGCCACGCTCTAGGGATCGAAACCTGTCGCTTGCATGAATGACGCGAAAGTTATGTTACTTTCTTCCACCCGTCCGGCGGGGATCGTTCCAGCGGAAGGTGTTTTCGCTGACGGGTACGCCGAACTTCTGGTTGGTCAGGCGAATCGTGGTTCGATTGTTCTGGCTGTCCAACGCGACCCAGCCCTGCAGCATCAGCCCGCCCGGCGCCGAGCCGTTGCGTACGAACACCAGCGTGATCCGGCCATATTCCGGGTGCTTCGGATCGTTCGCCTCGACCGACACGATCCGCTGGTCGTAGCCGGGGACGAGCTTCGCATAGCGCGTGATGTCGCGCGTCGGATCGAGCAGCACGCCCAGCGGCGAATTCTTGATCGGCCAGCGCTGCACCTGCTTCACCGAATAATCGATGAAGGTCAGCGCGCCGCCCTCGGCGACGATCAGGATCGGCACACCCTTCTCGTATTGGAAGCGCAACTTGCCGGGCTTCTTCAGCGTCAGCACGCCGGTCAGCACCTTGCCGGTACGGTCCGCCTGAGAAAAATTCGCGGTCATCGTCTCGACCGACTGCAGATGCTTCTGCACGGCGGCGAGGTCGCCGGTCGCCTGCGCCGCGGTCGGCGCGGGTATGGCAGCGATCGATAAGGCGGCGATCGTCGCGATCACCGCGGGGCGGGTATTGAACATCGAAATCTCCTTGGAGCGCGAGCAATTGCCGGCCGACGCTTGAACCGACCGTGAATTACCGCCCCTATAGCGTAATCGCGGCCTTCATGCCGACCACGCCGACGTCGTTGGCATCGTGGAGCCCGCCGGGGTTGTGGATGAACTGCACGTTCGGGCGCAACTCCAGCCAGTCCGTCGGGTGGACGCTGTAGTAGATCTCGGACGCATATTCCGCATCCTGCACTTCCGGCCGCGCCGGATCCAACATCTCGCCCTTCGCGACGCGGCCATTGACGTTGGTCCGCGCGACGCCGAAGCCAAGGATGTCGCCCGGCCGCCACGGCACCAGCCCCTTGTAGAACAGCCCGGCCGCGACCTGGTTGTCAGTCGTCGAGGTCGCGCGGTCGGCCTGCGTTGCGTTCAGGAATACGCTGAGCCCGGTCACCGACTTGCCGTCCTTCGACGTGCCCGTGATCTGCTGCTGGAGGTTGAAATACACACCGTAGCGCGCGTCGTGGCGGAGCGGCGCCATCCCGGTGATCGCGATCGGCTGGTGGTTGATGTCGTAGAACACGTCGTCGCCCTTGGCGGTGCTGACCCAGCCGCCGACCTTGTATGCGCCGACCTTGCCGTCGTCTCCGCCGCGCCGCCACTCGGCCTCAGCCGGGATCAGCACGCCCGTCGCGCCGTGAAACCGGCCGATCACGAACGTCCTGTCGAGGTTGCGCGGGTTCACTTCGTAGACAGCGGTTTTCAGCGTCAGATGGTCGTTGACGTCGTAGCGCAGTCGCGCCCCCCATTGGCCGACCGGCCAGTTATACCAGTAATCGCCGACCAGATTGCCGGGCTGCGCGCCGCAAAAGCTGAGGTTCTGGAAATAGCACGAGAACACCGCGAAATCCTCGCCGGGATTGGTGCGGCCGGCCTTGATCTCGAACTTCTCGCCGATCTTCTGCTCGTACCAGAATTGCGTCAGGCGTACCGTCTGCCCGCGACCGTAGACTTCCTGAACCTGCTGCAGCACACCCAGATTCGCATCGGCGCCCAGGTCGCGACCACGTCGATAGGTGACCGTTGCCTGGAACGCACCGCCCTTGAGCCCGACCACCTTGTCGAGATCGAGCAGCACGCCGACATCGAACTGTCCGGTCTCGCGCAGCAGTTTCCTGTCGCCACCGGAGAAATTATACCCGCTCTCCGACGCGTAGCGCGCACTCAGACCGATACCGCGATCGGCGAGCCGCTTGCGGATGTCGAACCAGTCCGCGAACAATCCCGGCGGCGGCGTACGCTGCGTATCCGCGGTCAGTGCGGACGGCGACAGGTCGCTGTCGCGGCGGATACCGGACCGCGGGCGGTGCTGCGTGTCGGTCGTGCTGCTGCCGGGAGTCTGTTTTGGCGCGTCGGTGCGTTGGGTATCCTGCTTCGCCTCGTCGTCCGGTGCTGCGTGTGCTGCGACCGGAAGCATGGCCAACGCCGCGGCGCACCTCACCCTCATCAACTTCATAACGTACTCCGCCCTTTCCGGCGCTCGATGTGGGACCGCCGATCCGGAGCCGTTACTCATTTCGAGCCCATCCCACCACCGTCATCCCCGCGAAGGCGGGGATCCATAGTGGTAACGGTTGATGAGGATGCTGCGAGGCTTGCCAATATGGGTTCCCGCCTCCGCGGGAATGACGGGAGGTTTGCGTGGCTGCGCTTTGCCATCCCCGAGAGCCTATCAACGATCAAATCAAGCTTACCCTAGATCGCATGCCCCTCGGTATCGCGCAGCACTTCGCGCCGGCCGACATGATCCGGCCGACCGACGATGCCGTCCTTCTCCATCCGCTCGATCAGCCGCGCGGCGGAGTTGTAGCCGATCCGCAACTGCCGCTGCAGCCACGAGGTCGACGCCTTCTGCGACTCGCACACCAGCTGGATCGCCTGGCGATATTGCTGATCCTCCGCCGAATCCTCGCCGGTAGGGGACCCCTCGAGCGTAAAGCTGTCCTCGGGCTCCTCGGTCACCGACGAGATGTAATCCGGCAGCCCCTGCGACCGCCAGTGATCCGCCACCAGCCGCACTTCGTCGTCGGTCACGAACGGGCCGTGGACACGCACGATGCCCTTGCCGCCCGGCATGTAGAGCATGTCGCCCTTGCCGAGCAGCTGCTCGGCACCCTGCTCGCCGAGGATGGTGCGCGAATCGATCTTCGACGTGACGTGGAAGCTGATCCGCGTCGGCAGGTTCGCCTTGATGACGCCGGTGATGACGTCGACCGACGGCCGCTGCGTCGCCATGATCAGGTGGATGCCCGCCGCGCGTGCCTTCTGCGCGAGCCGCTGGATCAGGAACTCGACCTCCTTGCCCGCGGTCATCATCAGGTCGGCGAGCTCGTCGACGATCACCACGATCTGCGGCAGCACGTCGTATTCGAGCTTCTCCTCCTCGTACATCGGCGCGCCGGTATCCGGATGATACCCCGTCTGCACCTTCCGCCCGAGCGGCTGCCCCTTGGCCTTCGCGCCGCGCACCTTGTCGTTGAAGCCGGCGAGACTGCGCACGCCGACGGAGGACATCTGACGATAGCGATCCTCCATCGTCTCGACCGCCCATTTCAGCGCGCGCACTGCCTTGGCGGGGTCGGTGACAACCGGTGAGAGGAGATGCGGAATGTCGTCGTACATGCTCAGTTCGAGCATCTTCGGATCGATCATGATCATCCGGCACTGGTTCGGCGTCAGCTTGTACAGCAGCGACAGGATCATGCTGTTCAGCCCGACCGACTTGCCCGAGCCCGTCGTGCCCGCGACCAGCAGGTGCGGCATCGGTGCGAGATCGGCGATCACCGAATCGCCCGCGATGTTCTTGCCGAGGATGATCGGCAGCTGCGCCGACTGATCCTCGAACGTCTGGCTGCCGACCAGTTCATGCAGCGAGACCGCCTCGCGCCGTGCATTCGGCAGCTCGATCCCGATCACGTTGCGCCCCGGGATCACCGCCACACGCGCGGAAATCGCCGACATGTTGCGCGCGATATCGTCGGCCAGCGCGATCACGCGGCTCGCCTTGATGCCCGGCGCGGGTTCCAGCTCGTACATCGTCACGACCGGCCCCGGTCGTACCTCGATGATCGACCCCTTCACGTGGAAATCGTCGAGCACGTTCTCCAGCAGCCGCGCATTGCGCTCCAGCCCGGCCTTGTCGATCACATTGCCTTGGCTCGGCGGAGACGGCGTCAGCAGGTCGAGACTCGGCAACGTGAAATTGTCGCGCAGGTCGAGCGACGACTGGCGCTCCTTGGGTTTCGCCTGCGACGGCGCATTCTGGCGGTCGGCGATCACGGGAGCAGGCCGCTGGTCGGGCTCGGCGACCGCGCGCGGCTCGACCGGCTTGCGCGTCAGCGTCAGTGGCTCGTCGTCATCCTCGTCGATGTCGGCGAACCCGTCATAGCCCAGTGCCTCGGTGCGATCGCGGCGGAAGCGCCACTTGCGCTCGCCGAGATCGATCTCGATGCTCTTGCCCCAGACGATCGCCCCGGCAATCGCCGCGACCAGCCCGACAGCGCGCGCGGACCAGAGTTCGGCGACCGGCTGGCCGATGAAGCTCAGCCCCCAGTGCACCGCGCTCGCCACCGACAGCCCGATCACGCCGCCCCAGCCGGCGGGCAGCGCCAGCACCGACGTCCCCGATACGAACGCGAGCGCGCTCGCCATCAGCGCGACGCCGATCGCGGCGCCGCGCAGCATCCGCACCCAGCGCCCCGGCGGCAGGTCGCGCCACAGCCGCATCCCGACGATCGGCCCGACCGGCAGCAACAACGCGACCGCGGGTCCGAACAGCGACAACGCGATGTCGGCGAACCATGCGCCCGGCGGCCCGACCAAATTGGCCGGATAGCCGCCCGACGCGGTGTTGAGCGCAGGATCGCTCGGGTGATAGCTCGCCAGCGCCAGCGCCATCAGCAGCGTGCCGACGAACAACGCGATCGCCGCGATCAGCGCGCCGCTGCGGACGGCGCCCGCCTTCACCGTCTCACGCCACAAGGCTGGCTGCGCGCGGCTGGCCATGACCCGTATTCTCCAGATTCACTTTGATAGTGATCTTGCATCGCGCTGGGTTGGTCGGACGTCAAGCAACCACGCTGAAACACGGGTTAAACCGCGTCCGGATCGGCGTTGGCAGCGACGGGCGGGCGGGATAAAGCGGTGTCATGGACACAGACGTACTCATCCTCGGTGGCGGGCTTGTCGGCGCGACGCTGGCCGTGGCGCTCGACGTGCACGGTATCTCGACGATCGTCATCGACCCGGCCGACCCCGGGGTGACGTTGGCGCCGGGCTTCGACGGCCGCGCCTCCGCGGTCGCCAGCGCGAGCCACCGGATGCTCGACGCGATCGGCATCGGGGCAACGCTTGCGGGGCAGGGCTGCGCGATCCGCCAGATCCGCGTCAGCGACGGACTGGAGCCGGGCAAGCTCGATTTCGTACCCGCCGCGGACGATGGCGCGCTCGGTACGATGTACGAGAACAAGCTGCTCCGCCGCACGCTGTTCGACGCCGCGACCGCCGCACCGCATGTCGACCTCCGGATGAAGACACGCGCGACGTCGGTCGACCGTGCCGAATCGGGCGTCACCGCGACGCTCGATTCAGGCGAGACCGTCCGTGCGCCGCTGCTGATCGTCGCGGAGGGTCGCAACTCGCCGACGCGCGAGGCCGCCGGGATCACGATCGCGCGCTGGTCCTACGATCACACGGCGATCATCGGCGCGTTCCACCACGAACTGCCGCATAACGACGTCGCCTACGAGATCTTCTACGCGAGCGGCCCGTTCGCGCTGTTGCCGTTGCCCGACGATGCCGACGGCCACCGCTCGGCGATCGTGTGGACGGTCGACGCGAAGGACGCCGCCGGCATGATGAAGCTCGGCGACCGTGCGTTCCTCGCCGAAGCGGAGAAGAGCATGGGCGGATTCCTGGGCGCGCTGTCGATGGCGATGCCTCGCGCGTCCTACCCGCTCGGCTTCCACCATGCCGCGCGCATCACCGACACGCGTCTCGCGCTCGTCGGCGACGCCGCGCACGGCATTCACCCGATCGCGGGGCAGGGCCTCAACCTCGGCTTCCGCGACGTCGCGACGCTCGCCGAAGTGCTGGTCGAGGGCAAGCGCCTCGGCCTCGATCTCGGCGACGCGGCGCTACTCGCCCGCTACCAGCGCTGGCGCGGGCTCGACACGTTCATGACCGCGGCGGCCACCGACACGCTCACCCGGCTGTTCGGCATCCCCGGCAAGACCGCCAGCGCGGTCCGCCGCTTCGGCATCACCGCCGTCAACGCCATCCCGCCGCTGAAGGACCGCTTCATGGCGGAGGCGCGCGGCGAGAGCGGCGACCTGCCGAAGCTGCTTCAGGGCATGACGGTCTGACGAGCGCTCATCTGTGCGATCTGCCGGTCGTGCAGGCGGGATAGCAGCAAAAGTGCGAGGGCCGCACCGATCAGGCACATCAGCATGTCCCACTGCGTATCCCACGGGTCGCCCTGCGTCCCGAGAAAAGCGTCGGCACCCTGGCCGAGCGAGACCGCGGCGCCGAACTCGATCAGTTCGTACAGCGCGCTGACCGACAGGCAGTACGCAAGAACGGTAATCACCAGCAACCGGCGCGAGGCGATCGCCGCGGTCCGTACCAGCACTTCGCGCAACACGATCGCGGGGACGAATCCCTGAGTCAGGTGGCCGAACCGGTCATAGGGATTACGCGCAAGGT
>JAYVRZ010000143.1:0-12730 GCA_043775965.1 Sphingomonas sp. | reverse complement strand
CCCCCCCCCCGCTTCACTTGCCGATCAAGACATCGCTGGCCTTGATCAGCACCGTGACGGTGTCGCCGCTCGCCAGCGCAAGGTCGGCGATCGCCTCTTCGGTGATGTTGGCGGTGACGACATTGCCGCCGCCGATGTCGACCTTGATCGACCCGTTCACCGCGCCGGGGGTGATCGACACAATCGTGCCGGAAATCTGGTTGCGCGCGCTGATCTTCATGATGATGCTCCGTTAGATAGAGTGAACCGGGTCTTGTATCGCCACCGTGTCGTCGCCCAGCAGATCGGCGACACGCTCTCCCGACGACAGCGTGGTATCGCCCCACCAGTCGCCGGTCGCGGCCAGGTGACGTTCGGCGCAGCGCAATGCCACGACGCATCGGCAAGCAAGCCCGTCATGGACCCGTCGGAACGCAATCACCTTGTCGGCCCGAAGACCAACGACGGCGATCGGTTCGTAGCTGCCAGCTGCGAACAATGCCGGATGGTCGCGCCGCAACCGCAGCAGCCGTTCGATCAGCGCCATCTTCGGCGGTGTGGCCTCGCATAGGGCCGCCTGCAACCTGGCATACTCGACCGGCCGGCGATTGTCGGGATCGACGAGGCTGAGATCGGCACTCTCGGTGCCCTGGTACAGGTCCGGAACGCCCGGCACGGTGTACCGCAACGCGACCTGCGCCAAGCCGTTGGCCGCCGCGACGGGCGCGATCCGGTCGACGAAAGCGGTCATGTCCGCCAGGAACGCGCCCGACCGAGCGGGATCGAGCAAGGCACGCGCAAGATCGTGGCAGCGGGTTTCGTAATCCTCGTCCGGGGCCTCCCAGGACGACCGCAGCTTGGCCTCGCGCAGCGCCTTTTCCTGCCATGCGACGATGCGCTCGGCATATCGGGCCAACCCTTCCGCGTCCGTTGCGCCCAGCCCCTCGGGCCACGCACCGAACAGCGTCTGGAGCAGCATGTAGATGTCGCCGCGATCGACCCCGACCGAGAACGGCTCCGCAAGCGTCAGCCAATGTTCGACGTGCGCCTGCCAACGATCGGGGATTTCGCTGAGCACGGCCAGCCGGGCGCGGACGTCCTCGCCGCGCTTGTGGTCGTGCGTCGCGGTGGCAAGCATCGCCGACGGCCAGTTTCGCGCGCGATCGGCCATCGCAGCGTGGAAAGTCTCGATGCCCAGCGACATATGCGCGGCATCGAAGCCGACGTCGTTGCGCGAGAGCAACCGTCCGTAGCGATAGAACGCGGTATCCTCGACCGACTTGGCGGCGATCGGGGCCGAGAGTTGCTGAAATTTCCGCACGGCGTCGGCCGCTAGTTTGCGATCGCCCGGCCCATCGCCTGCCAGCCACGCGAGCACGGCATCGACCACTATGCCTTCACCGGGGGGTATGAATCGCTCGACGCGCGCGCGAACGGTATCGCGGATCATGGTGTCTGCGGCCGGTGCGGTATCTCCCGTTCCATAGGTCCGATAGACCGGGAAGACCCACAATAGTCGCTCGATCGCGCGGTGGAGCATGCCCTTGGTCAGGCCGTCACACTCCGTCGTGGACCGGGCGAGCGCCACGAACGCCTCGATGCAGCGACGGTGTTGCGCGTCGAACTGCCACGCGAGCAATTCCTGACGCGCACGCAGTTCCTCCGGCGCGAAATCGGCGGACCGGCCGCTGATCTCCGCCCAGAGCCTGGCGAGCGGTTCGGCGCCGCCGGGCGCGTGGAGCAAGGCGGTGACCTGCTCCATGAAGTCATAGCCGCTGGTGCCGTCGACACCCCAGTCGGTGCTGAGCGGTTCGCCATCGGCGAGGATCTTCTCGATGACGATGTAGGCCGGGCCGGACGGCGCAGCGGCGGGGCGTTCGATCGCATCGAACCGCGCGCGAAGTTGGCGGCAATAGCCGGCTGGGTCGGTCAGCCCGTCGACATGATCGACGCGGACGCCGTCGATCAGGCCCTCGGCATAGAGGCGGAAATACAGCGCGTGGGTGGCGTCGAACACGACCGGGTCTTCCGCACGGAGGCCGGCGAGGTCGTTGATCGTGAAGAACCGCCGCCAGTTGAGTTCGTCGTTCGCGACCCGCCACGATGCCAGGCGGTAGTGCTGGCGGTGGACTAGCGCGGCGAGGTCGTCTTCGCCAGCG
Source organism: Sphingomonas sp. (assembly GCA_043775965.1). Classification (GTDB taxonomy): domain Bacteria; phylum Pseudomonadota; class Alphaproteobacteria; order Sphingomonadales; family Sphingomonadaceae; genus Sphingomonas. Next base: position 10,592 of record JAYVRZ010000143.1, on the reverse strand, counting down.
GAGAGCTGGTCCTCGTCGCGGATCGGGAGGCGGTGTTCGCCATATGCTTCGAGGACGTAACGGCCATCGACCTGCTCGACCTTCAGCGCGTCACTGGCGAGTGTCTTGGCCAGCGGGTCGCCTAAAATCGGAAGGACGAGCTTCTCGCGCCAGTCGATGTCGAAATACCGCGCGTATTTGCTCGCTTCGCCGTGTGCGAGCACGTCGTTCCACCAGCCATTCTCGCCGCCGGCTACGCCCATGTGGTTGGGGACGATATCGATGATGACGCCCATGTCGCGCTTGCGCAAAGCCGCCACGAGGCTGTGGAAGGCGCCCTCTCCGCCCAGCTCCGGGTTGATCCGGGTCGGGTCGACGACGTCGTAGCCGTGAGTCGATCCGCTGCGAGCGGTCGTTATCGGCGAGGCATAGACATGGCTGATCCCGAGCGTGTCGAGATAGGGCACCAGCGCCTCGGCGTCGGCGAAGGTGAAGTTCTTGTGGAACTGGAAGCGGTAGGTCGCGCGCGGCGTGGCGGGGGCGGTCATGCAGGTCTCACGGCTTTGAGCGTGTCGATGCGGCCGGCAACGTCGGGGCGCTGCAGAAGAGCCTCGGTCGTGGCTGGCATTCGGCGGCGCCAATTGGGATGTTCGTAGATCGTGCCGGGCAGGTTGGGTTGCTCGATCAGTCCGGCGAGGTCCTCGAGGGGCACGATCGCGAGCGCGCAGGGCGTGCCAGCGACATGCGCGATCGCGGCGTCGACGACCGGGTCGGTGTCTTCCGGGTTGGGTTGGTCCGCTTGGGTATCGAATGCGGACCAGAGCGCGGCACGGTCCGCGCTCCGGGCTTCGCGGTCTGCGGGTTCGTCGGCGGCTTCGGACTTGCGACCCAATTCCCAGGTCCAGTCGATGTCGCGGCCGCTCCACCAGCCGGCGATCGTCGCCAGGTCGTGCGTGCCGGTCATCGCGACCGCGTCGGGCGACCAATTCGCGGGAGGCACAAAGCCGTCCGCATCACGCTCGAACCAGAGCACGCGCATGCCGAGCATGGCGCGCGCGTCCATCGCCTCGCGGAACCCGTCGGGAACGGTGCCGAGGTCTTCGCCGATGACGATCGCCCTGGCGCGCTGCGACTCCATGGCGACGATCCGCATCAGGTCGTCGAACGGCATGTCGAGATAGGCGCCCTCCGCGGCGGACGCGCCTTCGGGAACGACCCAGAGGCGGCGCAGGCCGAAGGCGTGGTCGATGCGGATACCGCCGGCGTGCGCAAGCGCGGCGCGGATCGTCGCGATGAAGGGCGCGAAGCTGTTCTCGCGGAGTGCCCGCGGGTCGAACCCGGTGATACCCCAGCTTTGACCGTCCGGGCCCAGCGGATCGGGCGGTGCCCCGATCGACAGGCCGGTGAGCAGGTCCCCGCGCCGGCTCCAGCCGTGGCTACCGCAAGGATCCATGCCGACCGCAAGATCCGCAATGAGACCGATCGCCATGCCGGACTCCCTGGCCGCGGTTTGCGCGGCGTCGAGATCGCGGCGAGCGAGCCATTGTAGGAAGACGTGGAATGCGACGTCCTCGGCATGGTCGGTGACGAAACGGCGGACCGCGGGGCTGGGGGGATCGTGATACGCCACCGGCCATTGCTGCCAGCCCTGCGCGCCCGACGCGGCAAAGAAGTGCGCATGGAGCGCGTCGAACTCGGCATGACGTTCGAGGTCGCCGCCCCCTTCGCGCCTGAACGTCGAAATGATCTTTTCAAGCTGCGGCGTGACTTGCGTAAAGGCGTTGCGAAGGCGTGCGAGCTTGGCCGGGATCGCGTGCTGCCAGTCGATCAGGTCTGGCAGGTCGCGGTCTTCGGATCCCATGTCGAACGCGGACGGATCGCCGTAGAGGCCGTTGAGGAATTGCCGGCTCGACGGTGCGTAGGGACTGTAGCGGCTGGCATCGGCGGGGAACAGCGCGTGCACGGGGCTGATTGCGAGCGCGTCGGCACCGCGTTCACCAAAGGCGCGGGCGGTCTGCGCAAGCGTGGCGAAATCACCGAACGCCGCGGAATGTTCGCCGCGGAGGCTGGCGATCTGGACTGATGGCGCCCAGATTTTTCGTCCCGGTACGGCGTCGGCGATCGTGAAGCAGCGGCGGGGGGCGACAAGCAGGTCGATGACGCGATCGTCGACCTCGAGGCGGTGGTAGCCGGTGCGATCGATCGGCTTCATCGTGCCTAGGTCGACCGTGACCGACGTCCGCTCGCCGTTTTCGAGGATGAGTTCGGCATTGCCCGAGAATGCGCTGGAGAACCGAATAGGCTCCCCTGCGTCCACCGACAGGAACCGCGACCCGCGCGCGTTCCGCACTTCGATCGCGGCAAGGCTGGCGGCGATCTGCCGGTCGCTGATGGCCGGATGACCGAGGCGATCGAGGATCGTCCGCAATGCATCATCGGCAACGATTTGGCGGCGACCGCCCGCATCCTGCCATTCGGGTTGCAGGCCTGCGGCGATGGCGAGTTTTTGCAGGCCCCTCATCATTGTAGCCACACTGCGGCGCTGCCGGACTCGCCGGGTTTGCCGTCGGCGAAGATCGGCGCGGCCTCGATCACAGGGAATACAACGACTTCGTCTCCGAAGTTCAGAGCGATCGTCAGGATCGCACCGTCGCCCATTCGCCAGCGAGCGACGACTGCGCCCTCCCCGATCACTCCGGCACCGGCCGAAATTGTGCCGGCGAGGCGCGGGATGATCGCCTCGTGCCTGATCGCGATCAGGGCACGGTACAGGTCCTGCCACTGGGCCGCATCCGGGCCGGGTTCGGCGCGCGATCGGTGGAAGGTTTCGTGCGCGTTCGGATCTGGGATCGCCTTGCGCGCTTCGGGATCGGCGAATGCGGCGAACTTGGCGAATTCCCTGCGACGGCCTTCGCGCACCGCATCGGCAAGCTCGTCGTGAAAGTCGGTGAAGAACAGGAACGGGCTTTGGCTACCGTGCTCGTCGCCGATGAACAGCAGCGGGATCTGCGGCCCGAGCAGGAGCAGGACAGTAGCCGCTCGCAATTTCTGCGGATGCGAGAGCAGCGTCAGCCGCTCGCCCATCGCGCGGTTGCCGATCTGGTCGTGGTTCTGGAGGAACGCGACGAACGCGGTCGGTGACAAATGCGCGCTCGGCTTGCCGCGTGGCTTGCCGTCGTGGTTTGGGGATCCCTCGCCCTGATAGATGAAGCCCTCGCTAAGGCATCGCGCGAGGCGTTCGGCGGGGCGGTCGGCGAAGTCGGCGTAATAGGCGCTGGTTTCATCGGTGAGCAGGACGTGGAGGACATTGTGGAAATCATCGTTCCACTGCGCGTCGAACGCCGCGGGGTGGAGGCGGTCGGCGTCGTTGCCTTCGTTTTCCAGGACGAGGTGGACGTGGCGGCCTGCGGTCTTTTCGCGCAGTTCGGCGGCCATCGCGTCGAGGAAGGAGTCGTTCTCGATCGCGTGGACCGCATCGAAGCGGAGGCCGTCGAACTTATACTCGTTGAGCCACATCAGCGCGTTGTCGACGAAATAGCGGTGGACCGGCGCCTGGTCGACCGCGACCGCCCCGCCCCAAGGGGTGTCGACGTCTGCGTTGAAGAAGCCTTTCGCATAGGCGCCGAGGTAGTTTCCGTCGGGGCCGAAGTGATTGTAGACAACGTCCAGAAACACGGCGAGGCCGAGCTCGTGGGCGCGGTCGATTAGCGCCTTCAACTCGTCGGGCGTCCCGTAGCTCTCCGCGGGGGCATAGGGCAGCACGCCGTCATAGCCCCAGTTCCGGGTGCCGCCGAACGCGTTGACGGGCATCAGTTCGATCGCCGTGATTCCAAGCGCGGCGATAGCCGGGAGGTGGTCCTCGACGCCTGCGAAGCCGCCGACCGTGCCGACATGGACCTCCTGGATGATCATCTCTTCCCAAGGTCGGCCGCGCCAATCCGGCATGCGCCACTGATAGGCTTCGGAGTCGACGACCACGCTCCAACCGTGAACGCCGCCATCCTGTGCCCGTGCGGCGGGGTCCGGGACGGTCAAATCGTCCGCCAGTCGGAACCGGTATCGCGCGCCAGCACCGACTGCGGATTTACCACCGAACCAACCTTCCGGTTCGCGGGTCATCGGAACCGCATCGCCGTCAGCTATCTCCAGCGTAACCGCGTCGCGATCGGGTGCCCAGAGGCGGAAAATCGTCCCGTCAGCGGCGAGCGTCGGTCCCCAGGTCATGCCGCGGCGATCGTCCAGGTCAGCAACGCCGCGCCCTGCGGGGGAAGCTCATAACTGTCCTTGATCGAAATGGCCGGCTGGTCGGGCTTGCTGCTGTCGATCAGCACGGTGCGCTCGACCTCTGCCGGGGGCGGCATGTGGAATGTCAGCGGGCCTTCCGATGCGTTCAGGAACAACGAGATCACCTGCACCTCACCGGAGTCCCGCTCGCAGGCGCGGCGCATCACCAGCGCACGGCCATTGGTGTTCTCCCAATCTTCCGACGTGAGTTGCTGGCCCCGCTCGTCCCACCATTCGATGTCCTTCAACCCCTCGGCGGGCGTGTCCTCGCCGTAGAGGAAGTTGCCGGCGCGGAGCATCGGATAGTCGCGGCGAAGTGCGATCAGGCGCGCGGTGAAGTCGATCAGCGCGTCGCCCTCGGGGGACTTCGCCTTGTTCCAGTCGAGCCAGCTGATCTCGTTGTCCTGGCAATAGGCATTGTTGTTGCCGTTCTGCGTGCGGCCGAACTCGTCGCCCGCGACCAGCATCGGCGTGCCGAGCGAGGCGAACAGCGTGGTCAGCATCGACCGCATCACGCGCGACCGGGTTTCGATGATCGCCGGATCTTCGGTCGGCCCCTCGACGCCCCAGTTGCGCGAGCAGTTGTTCGAATGGCCGTCGTTGTTGTCCTCGCCGTTCGCCTCGTTGTGGCGCTCCTCGTAGGCGACCGTGTCGGCGAGCGTGTAGCCGTCATGCGCGCCAAGCAGGTTGACGCTCGCCCAGGGACGACGCGCGCGGCGGTCGAACAGGTCGGCCGAGCCTGTCAGGCGTGCGGCGAGGTCGGCGCGCTGCGCGTGATCGCCGCGCCAGAATTTCCGCACGGTGTCGCGATACTTGTCGTTCCACTCGGCGAAACCGGGGGGGAAGTTGCCGAGCTGGTAGCCGCCGGGGCCGATGTCCCATGGCTCGGTGATGAGCTTCAGCCTGCCGAGTACGGGATCCTGGCGGAGCACGCCGAAGAAGCCTGCGCCAGGATCGAAGCCGGTGTCCGTCCGCCCCAGCGTCAGCCCCAGATCGAAGCGGAAGCCGTCGATCCCGAAGCTGGTTGCCCAGTAACGCAGCGAGTCCGCGACCATCTGGATTACGCGGGCCTTGGTGAGGTTCAGCGTGTTGCCCGTGCCGGTGTCGTTGATCGAATAGCGAGGGTCGTCCTTGACGAGGCGGTAATAGCCCGCGTTGTCGAGCCCGCGCCACGACAGCGTCGGACCCTGTTCGGAGCCTTCGCAGGTGTGGTTGTAGACGACGTCGAGGATCACCTCGATCCCGGCCGCGTGGAGGCGGCGGATCGAGCGGCGGAGTTCGTCGTGGCTGTCAGTCGCGAAGAACGAGCGCTCGGGCGTGAAGAAGTTGAGGGTGTTGTACCCCCAGTAATTGCGCAGGCCCTTTTCCTGCAAAAACCTGTCCTGAATGTAGGTGTGGATCGGCAGCAGCTCGATCGCGGTGACGCCGAGGCGCTTGAGGTGATCGATCACCTTGGGATTGCCGAGCGCCGCGAAGGTGCCGCGTTCGGAGGGCTGGACCTCTTCGAACAGCTTGGTCAGGCCCTTGGTATGCGCCTCGTAGATCACCGTCTCGGACCAGGGCGTGTTCGGGCGCACGTCGCGCGACCAGTCGAAATGGCTGTCGGTCACGACGCCCTTGGGCATCGTCAGCGCGCTGTCGCGGCGATCGAAGCTCAGGTCCGCGCGCGGCGACTTCACCTGATAGCCGTACATCGCGTCGGTCCAGCGGAGTTCGCCGATCATCTGCTTGGCGTACGGATCGAGCAGCAGCTTGTTGGGGTTGAAACGGTGGCCCTCCTCGGGCGCGTACCGGCCATGCGCGCGATAGCCATAGACCAGGCCCGGCTGTGCGTCGGGGAGGTAGCCGTGCCAGACTTCGTCGGTCCATTCAGGCAGCGCATAGCGCTTGAGCTCGCGCCGGCCGGTCTCGTCATAGACGCAGAGTTCGATCTTCTCGGCATTGGCGGAATAGACCGCGAAGTTGACGCCGAGTCCGTCGAAGGTCGCGCCGAGGGGATAGGCCGAGCCGGCGTCGAGCGTGTCGGGCAGTAGATGCAATGCGAGAACCCTTTTTGTGTCGTAGTCGTATTGCCGCCGCGACTTTATCGCAGCGCAGCATTCCTTGCCGTGAAACCCGCCCGCCCATTCCTATGTTCCGCAAGCAGCAGCGAGTTTCGCCGCACCTTCTCACAGATCAAGGGACATGCGCATGCTTTCCTACATCCGATCGATCGCCGCATGAGCGGGCCGAAACTGTTCGAGCCACTCACGGTCGGCAATCTGACGCTCGCCAACAGGATCGTGATCGCGCCGATGTGCCAATATTCGGCGACCAACGGCTGCATGAACGACTGGCACCAGATCCATCTGGGCCAGCTCGCGCTGTCGGGCGCGGCGCTGCTGACGATCGAGGCGAGCGCGGTGCTTCCCGAGGGGCGGATCACGCACGGCGACGTCGGGCTGTACGACGATGCGACCGAGGCGGCGATGGCGGGGGTGATCGAGAGCGTGCGGCGCTGGTCCGACATGCCGATCGCGATCCAATTGTCGCACGCCGGGCGCAAGGCCTCGTGCGAGGTGCCTTGGATGGGCGGGCTCCAGATCGCCCCAGGTGAGCCGAACGGATGGCAGACCGAGGGGCCCTCGACCGTACCTTTCCTGCCGAAGGAGAACGAACCAGTCGCGCTCGACGCCGAGGGGCTGGCGCGGGTGCGCGATGCGTTCGTGGCGGCGACGGTGCGTGCGGCGCGGCTCGGGATCGATGCGGTGCAGCTGCATGCGGCGCATGGGTATCTGTTGCACGAGTTCCTGTCGCCGCTGTCGAACCGACGTGAGGATGAGTATGGCGGCAGTCTGGAGAACCGGATGCGGTTCCCGCTGGAAGTGTTCGACGCGGTCCGGGCTGCGTTTCCGGCTGAGCGCGCGGTGACGATGCGGGTTTCGGGGACCGACTGGGCCGAGGGCGGCTGGGATTCCGACCAGACGGTGGCGTTCGCGAAGGCTCTGGAGGCGCGTGGGTGCAGTGCGATCCATGTGTCGAGTGGCGGGATCACGCCGGCGCAGCAGATCCCGGTCGGGCCGAGCTATCAGGTGCCGCTCGCGCGGGCGGTGAAGCAGGCGGTGTCGATTCCGGTCGTCGCGGTCGGGCTTATCACCGAGTACGAGCAGGCCGAAGCGATCGTCGGGACGGGCGATGCGGACATGATCGCGCTCGCCCGAACCATCCTGTATGATCCGCGGTGGCCTTGGCATGCGGCGGCGCATCTTGGGGGCAAGGTGAAGGCGCCGAAGCAGTATCTCCGCTCGCAGCCGCGGCAGTTCAAGGATTTGTTCGAGGGGTAAGGGCCAAGCTGCCCCCGCCGCCTACTGTTCCCCCGCGGAGGCGGGGGTCCAGGGTTACGGGCGCTATCGTTTGAGATCCTGGGCCCCCGCCTCCGCGGGGGAACGGGTTAGTCGCGTGTTTAGCCAGCCACCGTCATCACCGAGCCCGAATCCACCCGGATATCCGCGCCATTGATGAAGCTCGCGCGCTCCGAGCACAGAAAGACGATCGCCGACGCGACCTCTTCCGACGTCCCGCGACGCTTGAGCGTCATCCCCGGCCGCTCCTCCTCGAGGAACGTCTCGATCGCCTCGTCGAAGCTGGTGCCCTTCTCGTCGGCGCGCTTCTGCATCATTTTGTCGGTCATCGGCGTGGCGATGAACGCGGGCGAGACGGTGTTCACGAGAACGTTGTCACAGCCGTAAGCCTTCGAAAGCCCCTTAGATAGGCTGGAGATGCCGGCCTTCGATGCGCAATAGGCGAGTTCGTCGACATAAGGCTGCACCGCATCCTCCGAGCTCATCAGCACGATACGCCCCCATTTCGCGGCACGCATCGCCGGAATCGCCTCGCGGCAGACGCGCACCGCGCCCATCAGGTTAATGTCGATCGTCGACTGCCAGCCGGCATCGTCGACTTCGAGGAAATCGCCGGTCGCGCCGGTCACGCCCGCGCAGTTGACCAGGATGTTCGGTTCGCCGAGCTGTTCGCGGATCTTGGCGAACAGCGCCTTTACGTCGTCGAGCTTGGTCAGGTCGGCCTCCACCGCGATCACCTCACCGTGCGCCTTCAGGTCCTCGACACTGGCGTCGAGGACGCCGCCGGGTTGGTCGGTGATCGCGACGCGCACGCCTTCCTGGAGCAGCATCCGGGCGGTTTCCTTGCCCATGCCGCTGTCCGCGCCGGTAATGAGCGCGATCTTGCCTGTGATATCGAGGTTCATGCTGTCGTCCTTACGTCAGTGAAAGTGTCATGCCCATTCCCGCGGACCGTCGCTGTCGAGTGCGCGGTCGAGGTAGAAGGCCGCGCTGATGAGCGCCAAGTGGCTGAAGCCTTGCGGGAAATTGCCGAGGAAGCTGCCGTCCTGCGCGATCTCCTCGGCGAACAGGCCGAGATGGTTGCCGTGCGCGAGCAGCTTCTCGAAGTTCAGCCGCGCTTCGTCGAGCCGCCCTGCCCGCGCGAGGCATTCGACGTACCAGAACGAACAGGCGACGAACGTCCCCTCCTGCCCCGGCAAGCCGTCGTCGATCCGGTAGCGATAGACCTGCCCGTCGTCGGACAAATCCTCGCCGATCGCCTTCAGCGTCGCGAGCCACTTGGGGTCGGTCGCGCCGACGAAGCGGACCAGCGGCATCATCAGCAACGCGCCGTCGACCGCCAGATCCTCCGGCGCATCTCCGATCGCGCGGACGAAGCGGCCGAGGTCTTCGTTCCAGAAGTTCGCCCAGATATCGTCGTGGATCGCCGTCCGCGTCTCGGACCAGCGGACCAGCGGCGCGGGGAGCGAACGCTTCTGCGCCAGCCGTACCGCGCGATCGACCGCGACCCAGCTCATCAGGCGGGAGTGGAGATAATGCTTGTTCGGCCCCCGGACCTCCCAGATCCCCGAGTCCGGCGTGTCCCACGTCTCGCAGACCTGATCGACGATCCGCCCGATCGCTACCCAGGAATCATGCGCGATCGGCTCGCCATACTTGCTGCCGAGATAGGTCGCGTCGAGCAGCGCACCGTAAATGTCGTGCTGCGTCTGGTCCTTCGCCTCGTTGCCGACGACGATCGGGGTCGCGCCCTCGAACCCGGCGAGATCGAGCTTGCGTTCGTCGGCGATCTCACCGCCGTCGAGCGCGTACATGACGCCAAGATGGCCCTTCGAACACGCCTGAGCGCGGTCCATCGCCCAGTGGAGGAAGCCGACCGCCTCGCCCTGATAACCGAGCCGCAGCAGCGCGTAGACGGTGAACGAGGAGTCGCGGATCCACGTCGCGCGGTAATCCCAGTTGCGGACGCCGCCATGCGCTTCGGGCAGGCCGAAGGTGGCGGCGGCGGCGATCGAGCCGTGCTTGCGCGACGTGAGCAACTTCAGCGTCATCGCCGAGCGCTCGACCGTTTCGCGCCAGCGGCCGCGGTAGCGCGACTTGCGGCTCCACGCGCGCCAATAGGCGATGTCCTTCTCGACGATCGCATCGAGCGCCTCGGTATCGAGCGAAACGTCGTCGGGATTGCTGAGGATCAGCGAGACGGTGTCGCCTTCGGTCAGGTGGATCTCGGCAGTCAGGTCACAGCCGTCCGCGACCAGCGTCGCCGCGCCGTGAACCGCCAGCGCGAGCCCGCTTTCGTGATCGAACCGGCCGCGCGACACTTCCGCCTCCGACATCGTGACGGAAGCCGTGCGTCCCATCACGCCGTAATCGAACCGCGGGGCGCAGCGGACTCGGACCGTCGCAGATCCGCGCGTACACGTCACCCGACGGACCAGCCGCGACGGCGCATCGTCCTTGTCGTTGCCGACCGGCATCAGGTCGACCAGATCGACGCTGGCCGCATTCGCCATCCAGCGCGTCAGCAGGATGTTGGTCTCGGGGAGGTACATCTGGACGATGTTCGCGTCGGGCAGGTCGGGCTCGACCGAGAAATGCCCGCCCTTGTCGCCGTCGAGCAACCGCGCAAACACGGAAGCGCTATCGAGGCACGGCCAGCAGAGATAATCGATCGTGCCCGCCGTATCGACCAGCGCGATCGTCTCCAGGTTACCGATCGCGCCGTGGTCCGCGATCGATATGCCGTGCTTATCCATTATCGCGGAAGCCGGGATACAGGCTCATGCCGCCGTCGATCGTCAGCGTCGCGCCGACGATATAGTCCGCCGCGTCCGACACCAGGAACAGAGCCGCGCGCGCGACGTCCTCGGGGTCGCCGATCCGGCCATACGGGATCAGTTCGAGCAGCTTGTCCTGGTCCGCGGTCGCATCCGCGTTGATGTCGGTAGCGATCGCGCCGGGGGCGATGCCATTCACGCGGATACGGTC
>JAYVRZ010000142.1:0-10942 GCA_043775965.1 Sphingomonas sp. | reverse complement strand
GCGACGAAATCCATGACCGTCAGGCTGTCCCATTCCAGGTCGCCCTGGAACGTCGTCGCATCGCTGAGCGGCGCGCCCTTCTTGTTGAACGGCTCGATCTGCGCGGTGACGGTGTCGTAGATCTGCTGGCGGTCGCTCATGATAATCCCTTCGGTGTCGCGCATACTCCTGACAGGAAATTGCGGCGGCTTTTCGGCGCTATAGCAGCCCGGCGGCGCGATACCATGCGGCGGTTTGCGCGAGCGCCTGCGGGGTCGGCACGCTGGGCGTCCAGAGCGCGGGTGGCGGCGGCTTGTGCGACACCCAGTCGGGGTGGCAGAAATAGCTGACCCGGTCATGCGTGAGCTTGGCCTTGCCGCGGCGGACCAGCCGATCGGCGGCGGAGGCGAGCTTCAGGATCGCACGCGGCATCGACAGCGGCTTGACCGACTTGCCGACCGCTACACCGATCGCGCGGGCGAAATCGCGATTGTCCCAGCCGTTCGGCGCACCGTCATCGGGCTCCATGATCGACGGCGCAGCAGGAAGCGCGGCCAGCGCGAGCAACAGCGCGGTCAGGTCCTCGACATATAGCAGCGAAACGCGCGTGCCCTTCGGGGGCATTGGCACATAGCCCGACCGCGCGGCCCTGAATACGTCGAGCAAATCGTGGTCGCGCGGGCCGAAGATCGCGGGCGGGCGGACGATCGTCCAGTCCAGCGCCGATATCTGCACGCGCGTTTCCGCCTCCGCCTTCGACCAGCCGTAATTCGACAGCGCGGGCTCGCGCGCGGCGAGCGAGGAGACGTGGACGAAGCGGCGGATCCCCGCTTGCTTGGTCGCCTGGAGAATGCCTTCGGTGCCCGCGACATTGCCCTCGGCAAACCCAGCGCGGTCGGGCGCATTGACGACGCCAGCGACATGGATGACCGCATCGGCACCCTCGACCAGCGTCGCGAGGCTCTTCGGACGATCGAGTGCGCCTTCGACCCAGGTGACGCCGATCCGCTTGGCCTGCGGTTTGCGGGCGAGCGCGCGAACGCTGTGGCCCATCTCCAGCGCGTGGTCGATCAAATGGCTACCGACGAACCCGGTGCCGCCGGTGATGGCCAGGATCATGATCGCATTCCCGAAGTAGCTGTCCGCCAGATAAAAGCATGTTCACCCGCGAAGGCGGGTGCCCAGTCTGGGCACCCGCCTTCGCGGGTAAACAAGGCGCGGTCGATCATACGAGCGCCAGATGGTTGCGATGCACCAGCGCAGACCGGGGTGCATAACCCAGGATCGCGGCGTGGTCGTCGCTATGCCGGCCGAGCAATCGTGAGGTGTCCGCCGCATCATACTCCGCAAGCCCGCGCGCTACGGTGCCGCTCGGGCCTTCGATCGTGACGAGATCGCCACGGGTGAAACCGCCATCGATCCGAGTCGCGCCCGTGGCGAGCAGGCTGCGACCTTGGCCGAGCGCCGCTGCAGCCCCGGCATCGACATGGATCGCCCCCTTCGCGGTCAGCCCACCCGCCAGCCAGGCCTTTCGCGCAGACGCGGTACGCTCGGCGGTAAAGATCGTGTGGCGGGCAGGGGTGGAGAGCGGATGCGCGATCCGCCCCGACGCGATCGCCAGCGGAATCCCGGCACCGGTCGCGATCCGCGCGGCGGCGATCTTCGAGGCCATGCCACCCGACCCCATGCCCGAGCCCGACGCGTCGTCCGCCATCCCCGCCACCGCGTCGATCCGGCCCACGCTGGCGATATGCGTCGCGGACGGATCGGTATGCGGGTTCGCGGTGTAGAGCCCGTCGACATCGGAGAGCAGGATCACGCCCTGCGCGCCAGCGGCCTGCGCGACACGTGCCGCAAGCCGATCATTGTCGCCGAACCGGATTTCCGCGGTCGCGACGCTGTCGTTCTCGTTGATGACCGGCACGACCTTGAGCGACAGCAACCGGTTGAGCGTCGCGGCGGCGTTGAGATAGCGGCGGCGGTCCTCAAGATCGTCGAGCGTGACGAGCATCTGCGCGGCGTTCAGGTTTTGCGCGGCAAGCAGTTCCGCCCAGACCTGGCTGAGCGCGATCTGGCCGGTCGCGGCGGCCGCTTGCGCGTCCTCGAGGCTAGCGCGACCGCCCTTTGGGAGGCCGAGCCTGCGCGCGCCCAATGCAATGGCGCCTGAGGAGACGATCGCAACCTGCTGGCCTGCCGCGGTGCGTGCGGCGATGTCGGCGACAAGCCCGGTGAGCCAGTCCCGCCGAACGCTCCCATCCGGATCGACAAGCAGGGCCGAGCCAATCTTAACTACCAGCCGAGGGCAGGATTCTGCTGCGAAGATCAAGTATTCCCCTCCCGCTTGCGGGAGGGGTTAGGGGAGGGGAGGGCATGACCTGTCATTGAGAAAGCCCTCCCCCGACCCCTCCCGCGAGCAGGAGGGGAGAAACTTGGAACCAACCCTCTCCCCAAAGGGGAGAGGGCTAAGAAGGGCGCTACAGCGGCGACCATGCGACCGGCTCTTCGCCCTCTGCCAGTTCCTTCGGCGCGCCCGGTGCCGGGCCGATCGCCTCGATCAGCTTGTCGAGCACCGCTTCGATCCCCGCGCCACTCGCGCCCGAAATCGCCATCACCTCGGCACCACTCGCTTCGGCCAGTTCCGCCGACAGTGCCGCGATCAGCTCCGCATCGAGCATGTCGATCTTGTTCAGCGCGACGATCACGTTCTTGTCGGTCAGCCCTTCGCCGTAATTCTCGAGCTCGTCGCGGACGATCCGGTACGATTCGGCCACGTCCGCATCGTTCGCATCGACCAGATGCAGCAGCACCCGGCACCGCTCGATATGCCCGAGGAACCGATCGCCGATCCCCGCACCCTCGGCCGCGCCCTGGATCAGCCCCGGAATATCCGCGACCACGAACTCGCGCTGCTTGTGGCGCACCACGCCCAGCTGCGGTCGCGTCGTCGTGAAGGCGTATTCACCGACCTTGGCGCCCGCGTTGGTCACCTGGTTGATGAAGGTCGACTTGCCCGCATTCGGCAGCCCAACGAGACCCGCATCGGCGAGCAGCTTCAGTCGCAGCCAGACCCACGCCTCGCCGAACGGCCAGCCGGTGCCGTGCTGGCGCGGGGTGCGGTTGGTCGACGTCTTGTAGCTCGCATTGCCGCGCCCGCCATCGCCGCCGCGGAACAGCACTTCGCGCTGGCCGACCTCGGTGAAGTCGATCAGCACCTCTTCCTTGTCCTCCGACAGCACCTGCGTGCCGAGCGGGACGCGGATCACGAGGTCGCTGCCGCCGGCGCCGGTGCGGTTCGAGCCCGATCCGCCCGAGCCGCGCGGCGCGCGGAAATGCTGCGTGTAGCGGAAGTCGATCAGTGTGTTCAGGCCGGCGATGCATTCGAACACGATGTCGCCGCCCTTGCCGCCATTGCCGCCGTCGGGGCCGCCATATTCGATATATTTCTCGCGGCGGAAGCTGACGGCACCGGGGCCGCCCTCACCCGAACGTACGTAGATCTTGGCTTGGTCTAGAAAATGCATCGCCGCCCCATAGCGAAATTGGCGAAAATCGCCACCCTCTGCGATTCGGCCGAAGACCTGCGCGCTTCAGCAGGGTGTTGGAGCGGTCGCGTCCTTGCTGGCGAGCAGCGCGTCGAGCGCCAGTTCGCGCGCCTTGTCACGAGGCAGCCCGAGCGTACGCGCCATCGGCGCCCCCATCAGCGCATCGCCCAGCGCCATCAGCACCAGCGTCAGCGTCTGTTCCTGGATCGGTTTTTCCCCGGGCAGGTCGCCTTCCGCCAGTTCGTCGACCAGGTCGTGGATCGCGGTGAGAATCGGCGCCAGTGCATCGGTGTCGCCCGAGAGAATCATCCAGCTCACCAGCGCACCCGCGCCGCCCTCGCCAAATGCATCGAAGGTCATCTCGACCACATCTCGCGGATCCTGGTCGCCCGCGCGGACCCGCAGGACGGCGGCACCGATGGTGCTCACGATGTCGGCCGCCATCCGCGTGATGAGCGCTGTATGAAGCCCCCCCGCCGAGCCGAAATGATGGAGCAGATTGGCATGCGTGCGGCCGACTCTGCCCGCGACGGCCTTCAATGTTACCGCGCTTGGTCCGCGCTCGACGAGCAGCGCGCGCGCCGCCTCGACCGCGGCCTCGCGCGATTCGGTTGGGGACAGGCGCTTGCGGGGAGTTGACGACACGGACCGGTAAACCTATTTACATCGATGTAAGTAATGAGTGTTCAAACCCTGTTTGGAGGTTTCCGTGGCGAAAGCAACCACACCCGCCGATCTGACGATCACCCCGCGCGACCGCCGCTTCGGTCGCGGCGCCACGATTCGCCGCTGGTGGCTGAACGACGATCCGATCGCGACCGCGTTCTACAACGCGCTGTCGGTCACGTTTCCCAAGGGTGAAGGCTATTTCGTCGACAGCGTCCGGAAGTTCCGCGAGGGTACGCCGCCCAAGCTCCACGCCGAGATCAACGCCTTCATCAAGCAGGAGGTGATCCACACGCGCGAGCATGTCGCGTTCAACCGCCACGTGACCGACCAGGGCTATGACGTCGTGCCGCTGATCGTCGATGTCGACGCGGCGCTGGCGCTGACGGTGGGCAAGCCGGCGATCGCGAGCCTGGCGGCGACCACGGCGCTCGAGCATTTCACCGCGATGCTGGCACATGAGCTGATCGCGAACCCGAAGCATTTGCGCGGTGGCGACCAGCAGGCGACGGCGCTCTGGCAATGGCACGCGGCCGAGGAGATCGAGCATAAGGGCGTCGCCTACGACACCTGGCTGCACGCGACTCGGGAGTGGCCGCGCTTCACGCGCTGGCGGGTGAAGTCGCTGGTGATGCTGATCACGACATGGCGGTTCTTCACCGGCCGCACCCGGGGAATGGCGGAACTGCTGCGGCAGGACGGGCTGACCGGGCCGCGCGTGTGGGCGCGGATGGCGTGGTACGCGTTCGGCAATCCGGGCATGGCGCGCAAGATCGCGGGCGTCTGGGCAGCATATTTCCTGCCGGGATTCCATCCGTGGAAGCACGACGACCGCGCGCTGATCGGGTTGGCGGAGAGCGAGTATGAGGCGGCGGTGTTGCCGGTGGTGCAGCGGGCAGGGCCGGTGCTGGCTTGAGTCTTGGCCGAACGCACGGCCGATTCCGTCCTAGTTCTCCCGCGAAGGCGGGAGCCCAGGATACCAAACGATACCGAGCGTGATCCCTGGCCCCCGCCTCCGCGGGGGAACAAGGAGTGGAACGCGAACCCATCAGTAATGCAACCACCCCGGCGAAGGCCGGGGCCCAATTGGAAAGGTCGTAGTAACGAAGCGATGTCCTCCGTCAGCGACGTCACCCAATTGGGCCCCGGCCTTCGCCGGGGTGGAGCAGGGGCGAGGGGCGACAGCTACGCCTCACGCCGCCAGCGGCATCGGCGTGCATCGGTCGTCGTCCAAATCCAGCTCGAACATCACTGCCGGCGCTTCCCCACCGCGCCCGCGCGACGTCCGCGGCTCGATCCGCCCCGTCGGCCGGAACCCGAGCTTTGCCAGCACGCGTCCCGACGCCGGGTTGTCCACGAAATGAAACGCATCCAGTCGCCGCAAGCCCAGCGCATGCCGCGCCATCGCGATCACTGCCTCGCCCGCTTCGGTCGCATACCCACGCCCCCAGGCGTCCGGCGTCAACCAATAGCCGAGCTCGTGCGCCTCGTCGGCCACCCGGATCCCAATCCCGCCCACCAGCAGTGGAGCGCCCGACTCCATCGTCTCGATCAGGAAATGCGGGTCGTGCGCGCCGCGCGGGGCCGCCAGGAACGCCTCGGCATCGCCCAGAGCATAGGGCCAGGGCGCGCGCGCCAGCTTGGCGATCACGCTCTCGTGACCGATCGCCCGCGTCAGCGCAGGCGCATCCTCCGGCCAACCCGGCCGCAACGTTAGTCTCTTGGTGCGCGCGAACACAGCTCTCTCCTCTCGCGTCGTCGACTGCGCGCATGCCACGTCGGGATGACGGGACGGCGACAGCCAAGGGGAGGGAGCAATAAAAAAGGGAGCCGGGGTGACCCGTCTCCCTTGTTCAGGTTCGCTTTCGCGACCCGGGTCACCCTGGTGGGCAACCCGGATGGTTACCCGCTGTTATTCTGCGGCTACTGCCATGTCGGCCGAATCTTGGGCCATGTCGTCTTGGGCCGTGTCGTTCGCTGCCAGTTCGACCGAGCAGAACTTGCGTCCCAGCTTGCCCTTGCTGAACACGACGCGACCGTCGATCAGCGCGAACAGCGTATGGTCGGTACCGATGCCGACGTTCGTGCCCGGGTAGAACTTCGTTCCGCGCTGACGCACGAGAATGTTGCCGGCAACGCACGCTTGGCCACCGAACTTCTTGACGCCGAGGCGACGACCGGCCGAATCGCGACCGTTGCGCGAAGAGCCGCCTGCTTTCTTATGTGCCATCTGAAGCTACTCCTTATGCCTGAGCGGCCGGGGCATCAGCCTCGGTCTGCTGCTTGGCTGTCTGGCCGCCGACGGACACGATCTTCAGGATCGTGTGCTGCTGGCGATGGCCGTTCTTGCGACGATAATTGTGACGACGACGCTTCTTGAAGACGATGACCTTGTCGGCCTTCGCCTGCGCGATGATCTCTGCGGCGACGACGAAGCCCTCGACCGAACGCAGCTCCGAGCCTTCGCCCGCCAGCAATACGTCACCCAGCGTCACCGACGCACCTGCATCGCCCTCGATCTTCTCGATGACGATCTTATCTCCGGCGGCGACGCGATACTGCTTGCCGCCCGTGCGCACGACTGCGAACATGGCCCTTGTCACTTTCCAAATACATGTACCCCACGGACACAGGGTCCGCCGGGAGAAGCCGGGCAGCTAAGGGAGGGGGGCAGGGTTGTCAACCGCGAAGGGGCGGGAAAGGGTGGTTAGCGCGAGGCGCTGACCATCGATGAGCCAGAAAATTGTTTCCCCGCGGAGGCGGGGACCCAGACTGGACTGCCGCCTTCGCGGCAGAACAAACTTCTACGCGTGAGCGATTCGCCTCAGTGGCGATGGACCTGCCGCAAGGCATATCGCCCGCCCGCATATTCGCTGAACAGCCCGGAGATCGCGGGATGGTCGACCGGTTCGTCGCTGTCGTCCGGCACCAGGTTCTGCTGGCTGACATAGGCGACGTAGCTCGACTCCATGTTCTCGGCGAGGAGGTGGTAGAACGGCTGGTCCTTGCGGGGACGAATGTCCTCGGGGATCGCGGCATACCATTCGTCGGTATTGGCGAAGACCGGATCGACGTCGAAGATCACCCCGCGAAAGTCGAACAGCCGGTGGCGCACGATATCGCCGATCGAGAAATTCGCGTGCGAAACCGGCGGAGCGATCACCTCGGCTGCGATCGGGGGAGGGGTAATGTCGTGAGCGATACTGTCGTGTCGTGGCATATCCGCAATCTAGGGTCTGTTTTGCGCCGCACAAGGAAAAGCCGCCAAACCCGCTTGCGTCGCCGAAACCATTCCATTAGAGGCCCCCTTCGACCGATCGGAGGCGCTGTTCGCAGTGTTTCAGATGACCTGCGGAGAGGTGGCAGAGTGGTCGAACGTACCGCACTCGAAATGCGGCGTACCCGCGAGGGTACCGTGGGTTCGAATCCCACCCTCTCCGCCATTACTTTCCCTAAGTGATTGTTCCCCCTCAACTCTATCGCAAATCGTCGCTGTTCACCGTCCGAGTGCGACAAAAGCGATGCTTTGAAACACGGTTGACGGCCTAGGTCCGAAATCCGTGATGGCGGATTCAAGGCGCGAATCGTCGTCCCAGCCGCGCTTCGATCGACGATCGGCAAAACGAACCTTACGCGGCGCTTCGGGTGGCTTCCAAAAGCTGAGGTCAATCGTCGCGCAGGCCCGGTGATCGAACGATTCCAGATCCAGAGTGCGCGGGCGAGCATAGGGTCAGGCGATGAGCCAGCGGACGGGGGCACGGCTCTTCGAAACCGCATCCCGCAACAGGTCGTTGATCGGTACGCTGACGCTAATGGCGCCAATTGACGGCTATGTTGGAGATCGGCAGCCGTTGCCGGCCACGATGAAGCCCTGCGAGTCAGCGCCGATGACATCCTAGACCGGCAACCGCAGCCGTGACGTAATAGCGAGACTTGCAAGGGGCCACCGCCAGAACCCTCCGACCGGCTCAATGTTGCGATGAGCTTGGCTCAATAGTCGCAGACCGTCGTCGCACGTTGTGTTCGCGTCAGGAGATTATCATGAAAATAACGCGAAACGCCTCTGCCCCGTCGATGACTGGCAAAGTCCCGGAGAATTTTACCGGGGTCGTGCGTGTCGACAATATGGCGACGCCAAATCCACCTGGACGCGCGTCGGCAGCGCTTGTCACTTTCGCACCGGGCGCGCGAACCGTATGGCATACGCACCCGGCAGGCCAGACGATCATCGTCACGGCTGGCAAAGGTTGGGTCCAGCGTGAGGGCGACGCGCGCGTGGATATCAATCCAGGCGACACGGTATATTTCGATGCGGGCGAACGGCATTGGCACGGCGCCACCGCTACGACCGGCATGAGCCATATCGCGATCACGGAAAGCGTCGATGGCACGAATGTAGATTGGCTCGAGCCGGTGACAGAGACCGAATATGCAAGCTAAACTGGTCCATGCCGAAAGGATTCTGGTGTCGATAACGGCGGCTGCCATGATGCTGAGCGCATCATCGGTGGCCCGGACCCAGACGGTCGTTCGCGATGGATCGGTCGAGGCCGAACCGGGTCCAGCGGCCAATTTCACCGGTCGCGTCGCCGTACGGATGCTGACCGATCCGACCCCGCCGGGGCAGGCGGGAACCGCGATGGTCAGCTTTTCGCCCGGTGCGAGAAGCAATTGGCACACCCATCCCGCTGGCCAGACCCTTTACGTGACGGCCGGCTGCGGCTGGACCCAGGAGGAGGGCGGGGCAGTCGCGCGTATCTGTCGGGGTGACACGGTCTATGTGAAGCCGGGGGTGCGTCACTGGCATGGTGCCACGGCAACCACGGGCATGAGCCATTTGGCGATCAGCGAGACACTGGATGGCAAGAACGTTACCTGGCTGGCCCCCGTAACTGCTGCGCAATTCAGCGGACCGGCGCGTTGAGCGAAGCCTGAGACCGCAGACGAGCGACAGAGGACACGAGCGATGATGCCCAGCCGAGCGGATCTTGCCGACTTCACCTACTTCCTCGCCATCGCACGGCACCGTAATTTTCGGATCGCGGGGCTCGAGATGGGGGTTAGTGCGTCCGCGCTGAGCCACTCGCTCAAAGGACTGGAGAAGCGTTTAGGCGTGCGGTTGTTCAATCGCACCAACCGGTCGGTAACATTGACCGCGGCCGGCGACGAACTGCTTGCGGCGATCAACGGCCCGTTCGAGGCGATCGGGCAGGCGGTGGAACAACTCGACCGGTTCCGCGACGCTCCGGCAGGGTATATCCGTATAAACGTCGTCGCCGACGCGGCCACCCTGTTGCTAGGGCCCGTAATGCCCGTCTTTCTCGACCGCTATCCAGACATCGCGGTCGACATCGTCGCCAGCAACCGGATGGTCGATGTCATCGGCGAGGGGTTCGATGCCGGGATCCGCTATGGCGGCACGGTGCCGGAGGACATGATTGCCCAGCGCCTGTCGCCAGACCTGCGCTGGGTGGTGGCTGCGTCGCCCGCCTACCTGGATCGGTTCGGGGCGCCGCTGGAACCCCGGGACCTGATCAACCATCGCTGCCTTGGCGTCCGTCTGGGCGATCAGCGAATATATGAGTGGGAGTTTGAAGGACCGGACGGCGAATTCGCCATTTCGCTGCCGAGCAGCATCACCATCAACGAGACACCGGCAATGCAGGCCATGGCGATCGCCGGAGCGGGCCTGACGTATGGGATCGCACCCGCTTTGGCGCATCACGTCGCCCAAGGTCGCCTGCAACTGGTATTGGAGGATTGGGCGACGACCGGCCCCGGCTTCCACCTCTATTATTCGAGCCGCCATCACGTGCCCACCCCGCTGCGTCTGCTCCTCGACCTGATCCGAGAAATCCGACCGCTCGGGTAGCCGTCCGTGGTGAACCTGGCTCATCGGGGCATGTACTTCGGAGACGCTAATGCCGGCGATCCGAACATCCTATCTTCATGCAGGCAGGGCGCTGGCCCCGCGGATCGAGGAACAGTTTCATGGC
The DNA here is from genome assembly GCA_043775965.1 of Sphingomonas sp. Taxonomy (GTDB): domain Bacteria; phylum Pseudomonadota; class Alphaproteobacteria; order Sphingomonadales; family Sphingomonadaceae; genus Sphingomonas. Next base: position 759 of record JAYVRZ010000142.1, on the reverse strand, counting down.
CGTCAAAGCTTTCGGCGCGGTTGTCGTCGACAGCCTGATCGAGCCGATCGAGATCCGCATCCAGGACGTCGACCCCGCGCACGACCGAAGGCAGCGAAGCACCGTGAAATATCGCTTCGTCATCAACACCGCGACTTTGAAGGGCAGAGCCAATGAACCCGGTATATGACTTCAACGGCCAGGCCGCGTTCGTGACGGGTGCCGCGTCGGGCATGGGATTGGCGACGGCGAGCGCCTTTGCAGCGGCGGGGGCCTCGGTCACTCTGGTCGACGCGAACGCCGCCACGCTTGCTACGGCATTCGACGCGTTGGCCACCGCCGGGCACGACGTCCTTGCAGTCCGCTGCGACGTGTCCGACGAGGAACAGGTGCGTGATGCGGTTTCGCAGTCGGTTGCGCGTTTCGGCCGCCTGGACATGGCGTTCAACAATGCGGGCATTCAGAGCGACGCAATCGAGCTCGCCGACGTCGCGATGGCGGATTACGATCGCATCCTAGGCGTCAACCTGCGTGGCGTGTTCGCCTGCATGAAGTATCAGCTCGCGCAGATGAAGGCGCAGGGCAGCGGCGCGATCGTCAATTGTTCGTCGCTGGGCGGCATTGTCGGCGTACCCGGCCGAGCCGCCTATCATGCCGCCAAGCACGGCATCCACGGCGCCAGCAAGAGCGCCGCGCTCGAATATGCGCCACAGGGCATTCGCATCAACGTCGTCGCACCCGGTATCATGGATACGCCGATGGTAGCGGAGATGAAACAGG
>JAYVRZ010000141.1:0-14619 GCA_043775965.1 Sphingomonas sp. | reverse complement strand
ACCGCGGCGACGAACAGCACGCCGAGAGTCAGGTGCCCGGACCAGGTCAGCAACCACAGCGTGGCGGCGGTGAGGACGAGCAGCGTCGTCGTGCCGCGGACGATCCAGCGCCGATCGAAGCTATCCGCAACCAGCCCAGTGATCGGGGTGAGGAGGAACAACGGAACGAACTGCGCGAACCCGATCATCCCGAGCATGAACGCGGCCTGGCGGATGTTCATCGTCTCGCGCGCAAGGTTGTAGACCTGCCACCCGATCACGATCGACATCGCGCTGACGGCTATGGTGCCGGTGAAGCGAGACAGCCAATAGGCGCGGAAATTGGCGATCCGTAAGGGATGCTGGTTGGGGTCTGTGGTGGTGGCCATTGTTGTGAGCTTTAGGCTTGCGTGTTCGGGGAGGGCAACCAGAGCTTTGCTTGGGGTAGGGATAGTGCGCGAGGCTAAGCAAGCTTGTTTCCCCGCGAAGGCGGGGACCCAGACTGGGCTCCCGCCTTCGCGGGAGAACAAGGAAGCGGGAGGTTTCCCAGCCAAGCAACCGGATCGTCACCACCGCGATCCCAGCATATCGGCACCACCCCGGCGAAGGCCGGGGCCCAATTGGGGGACGTCGCTAACTGGAAGCAGCGCTTCGTTACCGCGACCTTCCCGATTGGGCCCCGGCCTTCGCCGGGGTGGTAATGGAGGGGGCGGTACTTTTGCCGAGATGTTCGGAGGGGTGGTGCTCTCGGGTCGGTAGTTTCGGGTCGCTAGGGACGCCCCGTCCTTGTTCTCCCGCGAAGGCGGGAGCCCAGTCTGGGTCCCCGCCTTCGCGGGGAAACAGGGTGGCGGAGCGTCGGGCTCGCCGGGTGCGCGGACCGCGGCGGTTGGGGCAGAGGTCCGGAACGACCCTCCCCAACCGCCACCTTTCCGTTCGGGCCGATTCGCGCTAGGGCGCGGCGATGTTTCCCCTTCTTTATGTCATGGTCGGTGGTGCGGTCGGGTCCGGCGCGCGCTACCTGACCGGCCGCGCGATGACGGCGCTGCTCGGCCCGGACTATCCGTTCGGGACGCTGGCGGTGAACCTGATCGGCGGATTGCTGATGGGCGTGCTGATCGGCGTGCTTTCGCGCAACAGTGCGTCGGAAGCCTGGCGGCTGCTGCTGGCGGTTGGCGTGCTGGGTGGATTCACGACGTTTTCGAGCTTCTCGCTCGACGTCGTTACGCTGATCGAGCGCGGCTCCCTCGGGGTCGCGCTCGGCTATGTCTTAATGTCGGTGATCGGCTCGATCGTCGCAGTATTCGCGGGTCTCTCCGCAGTAAGGGCCGTCGCATGACCGCGGGCAAGAACGATAGCGATTCGGGTATTCGCGAATTCAACGTCGGGTTCGACGATGACGGCATCCGGCTGGACCGCTGGTTCAAGCGGCATCTGCCCGACACCAGCTACACCACGGTGGCGATGTGGGCGCGGACCGGGCAGCTGCGCGTCGATGGCGCGCGCGCGACGCCGGGCGACCGGATCGCGGCGGGCCAGATGCTTCGCGTGCCGCCTGCCGAGGCCGACAAGGCGACGGCCGACGAGGACAAGCCCAAGCGGGTGCGCGAGCGCGTGATACTGTCCGACGAGGAGACGGAGCTCGCGCAGGGGATGGTGATCCACAAGGATTTCCAGGCGTTCGTGCTGAACAAGCCGCCAGGCCTCGCCACGCAGGGCGGCACCAAGACGGTGCAGCATGTCGACGGGCTGCTCGATGCGCTGCAATACGATAACGAGGGTCGGCCGAAGCTGGTCCACCGGCTCGACAAGGATACGAGCGGCGCTTTGCTGGTGGCGCGGACTTCGCGGGCTGCGGCGTTCTTCGCAAAGGCGTTTTCGGGGCGGACCGCGCGGAAAGTCTATTGGGCGCTGGTGGTCGACGTGCCGTCGATCGAGGACGGCATGATAGAGCTGCCGATCGCGAAGCAGCCCGGCACCGGCGGCGAGAAGATGCACGTCGACGAGGCCGAGGGCGCGCCGGCGCGGACGCGCTACCGCGTGATCGAGCATGCCGGCAACCGCGCGGCGTGGGTCGAGTTGCAGCCGTTCACGGGGCGGACTCACCAGTTGCGCGTGCACATGGCGGCGATCGGGCATCCAATCGTCGGCGACGGGAAATATGGCGGCGCGGCGGCGTTTCTGACCGGCGGGATCTCTCGGAAGATGCATCTGCATGCGCGGCGGATCAGGGTGGATCATCCCGATGGCGGATCGATCGACGTGACCGCCGAGCTGCCGACGCATTTCGCGGAGAGTTTGAAGCAGCTGGGGTTCGAGGAGAAGCTGGGCGACGCGCTGGTGCTCGACGAGAAGACCGCGCCGACCAAGGACGAGCTCAAGTCGCGGGCCAAGGCGCATGCGAAGTCGGTGCGCAAGGAACGGCGCGGCGAGCGGCGGGGGCGCGGCGTGGTCGAGGACAAGACGGTGGCCGGAAAGCCGGCGGGGAAAATGGCCGGCGGGCCGGCGGGCCCCAAGGTCGGTGGGCCACGGACGGGGGCCGGCTCCAAGTTCGGTGCGCCGCGGAGCGGACCGCGCGTCGAGGGTGCGAAACCTGCCGGGCGGGGTCGACCTGCGGGTCCGGGGAAGCCCAGTGGACCGCGGAGTGGACCGCCCAGTGGACCCCGGAGTGGACCTCGGGGCGGGCCGCGGAGTGGGCCGGGCTCGCGGTAATCGCGGCGCCCTACCGCGACCCAACCGGCGACCCGATCCGTTTCAGGGGGCGGGCTCGACGATGGCATCCAGCGCTTCCGCGATCAGCGCGGCGACCGCGGTCCAGCCGAGCGCGTCGGCTTCGGCCAGGGCATCTTCGAGATGCTCGCGGAGGCGCTGGTCGGGCTTGAGCAGGCGCTGGGGCATGGCGTATTGTGACAGGCTGCGGAGTAATGACAAGGCTCGCGCCCTGTTTCGGAATGCGGTCCGCGGCGCAGGGTGGCGTGGGCTTGTCTGAGAGCACGGACCGGGGTCTTTTCGGGAGCGGGTCGCTGGCGCATGACGAAACCTGGATACGCGCAGGGCACCGCGGGCGATCTCGGGGGTTCTGCTTTCGGGCCATGCCGGCTCGAGGGTTAGCATCATGAAACTGATCGGGAAATTCGACACGCGGCGCGACGCCGAGATGACCGTCGAACGCCTGGTACAGCAGTTCGACATCGACCGCGCCAAGGTGACGGTCACGCCCGATGGCGAGGCGAACACGGCGGGCGTCGAGGAAGCAGGCTCGGACAACAAGGCGGGCGAACCCAGCCCCGAAGCGCGCGACGACGCGGAACTGAACGGCAAGGTCGTCGTGACGGTCGACGTGGCGGACACTGCCGCCGCCGACGAAGTCCGCGCGGCATTCGCCGAATTCGAGGCTTCCGAACAGCGCGAAAAGTCGTGACCGCAGATACCGCGAAAGAAGCGCAGCCGCAGGACGCTGCGACGCAGGCGCGGCAGCGGGAGATCGCTACCGAGCACCTGCTGTTCAAGCTGATGGAATATGTCGAAGCGCGGCACGCCGGCCTGCTCGACTTCATGGAGCAGAGCCTGGATCATCTCGGCGATCCGGCGAACGACGCGACCAAGGACGACGAGGCGGTGCGCCGGATCGCCGCCAAGATGATCGCCGGCGCGCGCAGGCAGGGCGTCGGCTGAGCCACGATGGCCCTGTGATGCCCGCGCGCGGTTGCTCGCGGTGATGTCGCCCGATCCGGCTCGGTATAATACCCGGATTGGAGCGACGGGGCGGGCTGCATAGACCGATCGGCGATAGGTCAGATCGGATAGCCAGTGTCGCAGTCGAAAGAACTCAGCGTTCCGTGTCGCATGAACATCGGCGGGACGTGGTCGAACGGCTGCATCCACGACGTGTCCGACCGGGGCCTGCTGATCTCGAGTGCCGAACCGCCGCGGATCGGCACCTATGTCGACATCCGCCGCGGGACGCTGGTGATCATCGGCCGCGTCGTGTGGAGCGGTGGCAGGCGCTTCGGCGTGCGGACGCAGGACCCGGTGAGCCTGGCGGCGCTGGTCAGCGAACCGGTGCTGAAAACCCGTCCGGTGACAGCCGATCGGCGCGGCGCCGACCGGAAGGACAGTGGCCGCCTGCAGACCGTACGACGGATCGCCGCCCGCGCCGAACGAAGCAGGCGCTGGTCGTCGGCGTTCCAGTTCGCCTGCCTGACGATCGTCGGGCTGGGGATGGCCTATTTCGTCGCGATCTCATGCTACCGCGCGTTCGCGCCGCCGCTCGACACGGCCGCGGACGTGCTCGACGGCGCGGTGAGCAGGCCGGGCGGATAATGGGGGCTGGTTGGAATGCCCGCCGCCCTCCTGTCGCCAGAAACGCAGCGCCGCCCTGATGCGATGCTGCCGATCCCGCAGAGGGACTAGGCCGCCTGCTCCCAGTCGACGGTCTCCTCGACCGGCATGCGGATGAGGTAATCGAATGCGGAGAGTGCCGCCTTCGAGCCTTCGCCGGTGGCGATGACGATCTGTTTGAAGGGCACCGTGGTGACGTCGCCGGCGGCGAAGATGCCGGGCCGCGACGTGTGACCGCGGTGGTCGATCTCGATCTCGCCGCGGGGCGAGAGCGCGATCGCGTCGCGCAGCCATTCGGTGTTCGGGACCAGGCCGATCTGTACGAAGATCCCTTCGAGCTCGACCTGGTGCATCGTGTCGTGATTGCGGTCGCGGTAGGACAGGCCGGTCACCTTCTGGCCGTCGCCGTGCACTTCGGTCGTCAGCGCCGAGGTGATGATGCGGACGTTGCCCAGGCTGGCGAGCTTGCGCTGCAACACCGCGTCCGCCCGCAGATCGCCGTCATACTCGACCAGAGTCACGTGCGCGACGATGCCGGCAAGATCGATCGCCGCCTCGACGCCCGAATTGCCGCCGCCGATGACCGCCACGCGCTTGCCCTTGTACAAAGGCCCGTCGCAGTGCGGGCAATAGGCCACGCCCTTGTTCTTGTACGCGTCCTCGCCCGGCACGTTCATCTGGCGCCAGCGTGCGCCGGTCGACAGGATGATCGTCCGCGCCTTCAGCGACGCGCCGCTCTCCAGCACGATCTCGTGGAGACCGCCTTCGCTGGCGGCGGGGATCAGCTTGTCGGCGCGCTGCAGGTTCATGATGTCGACGTCGTATTCGCGGACATGGCGTTCGAGTTCGGCGGCGAGCTTCGGCCCCTCGGTATGCGGCACCGAGATGAAATTCTCGATCGCCATCGTATCGAGCACCTGGCCGCCGAAGCGCTCGGCGGCGATGCCGGTGCGGATGCCCTTGCGCGCGGTGTAGATCGCCGCCGCCGCGCCGGCCGGACCGCCGCCGACGACGAGCACGTCGAACGCGTCCTTCTGCGCGATCTTCTCGGCGGTCCGACGCGCGGCGCCGGTGTCGAGCCTGGCGACGATCTGCTCGAGCTCCATCCGGCCCTGCCCGAACGGTTCGCCGTTCAGGAAGATCGTCGGCACCGCCATAACCTTGCGCTCGGCGACTTCGTCCTGGAACAGGCCGCCGTCGATCGCGGTATGCCGCACGCCGGGGTTCAGCACCGCCATCAGGTTCAGCGCCTGCACGCCATCGGGGCAGTTCTGGCACGACAGCGAGAAATACGTCTCGAAATGATAGTCGCCGTCGAGCGCCTGGACCTGCGCGATCAGATCCTGCGCCGCCTTCGAGGGATGGCCGCCGACCTGGAGCAACGCCAGCACCAGGCTGGTGAACTCATGGCCCATCGGCAGGCCCGCGAACCGTACGCCGATATCGGTCCCGGTACGCCGGATCATGAAGCTCGGCTTGCGCGCATCGTCGGCCGTGACCACGGCGATCTTGTCGGACAGCACGGCGATCTCGTCGATCAGCGCGCGCATCTGCAGCGACTTGGCGTCGTCACCCAGGCTGGCGACCAGTTCGATCGGCTGGCGGATGTTGACCAGATAGGCCTTCAGCTGCTGCGTCATATTGGCGTCGAGCATGGGATAACTCCGGTACTATGTCGTTGGTAGCGCGGTCCGGGAGCGGCATGGCTCCCGGACCGTCGTCATGTCCCGCCCGAAAACGGGCGGACGGCGTCATGTCCCGCCCGGAACCCGGGCGGAAAGCGTCATGCCCCGCCCGGAACCCGGGCGGACGGCGTCAGATCTTGCCGACGAGATCGAGGCTGGGCGCGAGCGTCTCTTCGCCCTCTTCCCACTTGGCGGGGCAGACTTCGCCGGGATGCGCGGCGATGTACTGGGCAGCCTTGATCTTGCGCAGAAGCTCTGCTGCATTGCGGCCAACGCCTTCCGACGTGACTTCGATCAGCTGGATCACGCCGTCCGGATCGACCACGAACGTGCCGCGATCGGCCAGCCCCTGGCCTTCGCGCAGGATGTCGAAGTTCAGGCTGATGCTGTGGTTCTGGTCGCCCAGCATGTAATAGTTGATCTTGCCGATCGCAGGCGACGTGTCGTGCCATGCCTTGTGGCTGAAGTGCGTGTCGGTCGAGACGCTGAATACTTCGACGCCCATCTTCTGCAAGGTCGGGTAGATGTCGGCGAGATCCTCGAGCTCGGTGGGGCACACGAACGTGAAATCGGCCGGGTAGAAAAAGAATACTGCCCACTTGCCGAGCACGTCCGCATCACCGACGGTAAGGAACTTGCCCTCCTTGTAAGCCTGGGTCGTGAAAGGCTTAATCTTGCTGCCGATAAGCGCCATGCGATGTCTCCGTTGGTTGCCCGAAAGCCACTACAGGAGCTATGCTGCACTGCAAAATTAAACTGTTGGCCGGCTGTGATCGGTTCTGACGATCACGGAGGGCGAACGGCTGAAAGGCGGGCCGTAATGCCCACCTCAGGGGGCGGGCGAGTGGATGCGCCGCTTGCTAGGTCGTGCGATCCTGCCGCCCGGTTGCTGGTATCACGTAGCGCCTGTGCGGCAGCGTGCATGACTTAAGTCGTTACGAAGACAGACTTCGCAAACATCATCCGTGCCCAAGCCAGGAACCCGGCGTTCATGGCTATCGTCAGAACGAGTTCTTCGGGCAGGACTGCGGGTCTCACGGCGCTTGCGGCAACTATCGTCGTGCCATAGCTATCATGCGAACCAACGGGCGAGGACAACCACAAGACGTGCGCAACCATGGCAGTTCGCTTCATACTCTTGCCCTCATCTCCCTGATCTCCGGTCCCTTCGCAACAGCGGGTCATGCCAGCGACGTCGCCCATCCGACGATCGCGACGGACACCAAGCCCGGTGCGCCCGCCCAGGCCGTCACGGTCGAAGCCACGCCCGGATGGGTCCGCGAGCGGACGATCCCGGAGGCGACCAAGGGGCGGATCGCAGTCGCGCAGAGCGGCGTCGCGTATCTGCTGACGGACGAACAATACCGGACGCGCGCCGATGGCCATGACGACTGGTTCCGCGCGGCGAACCAGGTGACCAACCGGAGCGGACTGGAATCCTCGGGCCAGATCTCCGTCACGTTCAATCCCGGCTTCGAAACCGTCGGCCTGAATTTCGTCCACGTGATCCGCGACGGAAAGATCATCGACCTTTCGCGCGAAACCCAGTTCCGGATCGTCGAGCGCGAAGACGATCTGAGCGACGGCATCGTCAGCGGCACGTTGAAGGCGATCGCCAACCTGCGCGACGTCCGGGTGGGCGATATCGTCGATTTCGCGACCACCACGCACAGCCGCACCAGCCTGTGGCCCGGCCAGGCCTTTTATCACCTGTCGCAACGCTATTCCGACCCGCTGGCGATGCGCGCGGTGCGCTTCGTCTGGCCCGAGGGGATGACGCCGCGGTACAAGGCGATCAACAGCGACATCGCCTTCCCGGCGCGCAAGACCGCGGACGGCGTCGAATGGGAATGGATCACGCGGGATCCGCCGGCGCTGCGGGGCGAAGCGGACGTGCCCGCCACCGCATTCCAGTGGGGCCGCGTCGACGTCTCGACGATGCCGGACTGGGCTGCGCTCGCGCGCTGGGCAACCGGGCTGTACCAGGGCGACGAGAGCCTGCCGGCGGACTTTTCCGCACGGCTGGACGCGATGGCGAAAGCGTCGCCTGCGCAGGCCGACCGGCTGACCGCAGCCACGCGCTACGTGCAGGACAATATCCGGTATGTCGGCGAGGAACTGGGCGAGGGATCGTACGTGCCGCGCCGGCCCAAGACGGTGCTGTCGCGCGGCTATGGCGACTGCAAGGACAAGAGCCTGCTGCTCGCGGTCGCGCTGCGTCGCCTGGGGATCGATGCCGTGCCTGCGCTGGTTTCCACCGGTGCCGGCGCGCGGCTGCCCGACCGCCTGCCGTCGCCGCTGGAATTCGACCATGCGATCGTGCGCGCGGTGATCGACGGCAAGGTGATCTGGATCGATGCCACCGGCAGCCATCGCGGCGGCCGCGGCATGGCGCTGGTGCCCTCCGACCTGGGCTATGCGCTGCCGATCCGCGCGGGGCAGACGTCCCTCGAACACATGGACGGCTTTCGCGATCATGCCGGCCGCGTGTCCGTCGTCGAGCAGTTTTCGGTGGACGAAGCCGGCGCCGTACCGCTGACGCTGCGCGTCGAAACCCGCTATACCGATGCGCGGGCGGACGGCATGCGCGCGCGGTGGGCGGCCGGATCGACGAGCGAGTTCGCGGACGGCAATCTTAAATTCTACCGCGAGCGGTTCCCCGGACTCGTCGAAAGCAAGCCGTTGGACCTGGTCGACGATCGCGACGGCAACGTGCTGACGATGATCGAGACCTATGCGATGTCGCGCGAGGCCTTCGTCAAGGCCGCGATCCCCGCCAAGCTGACCACCCGCGCCTATCTCGTGCAGAGCGTGCTTCCCGGTCGGCAGGCCAATCCGCGCATCGCGCCGCTTTCGCTGTCCGACAACCAGGTTAACGAACAGACGATCGAGCTGCACGTCAAGGGTCGCGTGCTGAGCGGCATGGCCGATATCGACGCGACGGCGGGGCCGATCGCCTTCTCACGCAAGTCCACCAAGCTGCCCGATGGCCTGCGGATGGTCTACCGCCTCGATACCGGCCCGCGCGACGAAATCGCGGCGAGCGAGGCCGAGGCGATCTATGCGCTGTCGGACCAGATCAAGGACGGGGTCGGCATCGAATTCTATATCGACAAGTCGCCCCGTGCCGGGCCGGCGCCGGACGGGCTCGATCCGGCGGCCTGGTTGCCGGTCAAGGACGATATGGAGAAGGTGATCGCGCTGACCCAGAAGAACGACGAAGCCGCCAACCTCGAGGCGCTGGCGATCGTCTCCGCGGTGTCGGCGCGGGTCGCCCATCCGTCGCCCGTAGGGGGCCTGGTCGACGGGCTGAAGGGCGCGATCCTCAGCGACCTGCGGCGCCCGCAGGCCGCGTTCGCCGCGCTGCAATCGGCGACCGCGCAATATACCGGCAATGCGCCGGTCTATCGCCTGTGGCTCGGCTATGAGCTGGATCTCGGTACGGCGGAGTCCTTCACCAAGGCGCTGCAGCGTACGCAGACGGCGCAACCGCAGATCGTCGCCGCGCTCGACAAGCAATGGGTGCGGATCGCGATGCAGAAGGTGCAGGCGTTGACGCCGGACAAGCGGGAGGCCGCGCGCGAGGACCTGTGCATCGCGCTCGACCGGGGGAACTGGCAGCAGACGCCGCGCACGCTGTTCGGCAGCGACACGCTGGGGTGCGCGATCGCGGCGCACAGCCTGCGGGGCGCCGTGGCGGACGCGCGTGCCGGGCTGGCCAAGACCCCGCCGACCCAGACGTTGCTGACCCTGTCGATCGACCGGCGCCACCAGGCGCTATGGCCGGACCTGGACCGGATCGGCAGCGATCGGTTTCGCACCAGCCTGACGCGCGAGGCCGATCGCGCTGTTGCAGCCGGCAAGGCCAGTCCCAAGGATTACTGGGCGATCACCGCGCAGATGCAGTCGCTGCGCGCGCTGGGCCGTTCCGAGGAGGCACTGGCGGCCGGCAAGGCGCTCGCCAGCGACCCGGCGCAGATCGAGGTGGCCGGGAGCGACGCGTTCTGGCTCGTGAACGAATATGCGAGCAACCTTCGTGCGGTCGGCCGCATGGACGAGGCGATCGCGGCGTTGAACGGATTGCTGGCGCTGGGCGTGAACCGCTATCCCGAACTGGCATCGGTCGCGATCAACCATGCCGAGTTCCTGGTCGCGGCGGGCCGTTTCCAGGCCGCGATCGACAGCGCGGCGCAGATCGAGAAGGATCATGCCGACAAGCTGAACCCGTATGGCAAGATGTGGCTCTGGGCCAACCAGGCCTGCGCGTTGCGGTCGCTGGGCCGGAACGCGGACGCCGACGCCGCGGACGCCAGGCTGGCGACCAAGCCCGAGGAAAACTGGAGTGCCGCCACCGTGGCGGCCGCCTGCCGCAACGACACCAAGGCGATCGCGGACCTGCTGGTCAGGCGACTGCGCGACAGTGATGCGAGGCCCGCCGCGCTGGGCCTGTTCATCGTCTTCGAGACTCCCGAACTGCACACGCCGTTCGAAACAGCGCTGCGCCAGGCCATCGCCAAGGCCCGCGCCCGTCCCGACGTCCAGGCCGAGTTCGCCCGTTATGGCCGTGTCGTGCGCTATGCCGGGACGACCCAGGGCTGGAGCGAGTTCTGAGCCGACCCGCGCCGGCGTCGCCGCTTGCGGGCGGTCGGAACCGTGTGGCCTTATCGTCGGGCGACCGACCAGCCTCGAGCGGCGAGCGGCGGTTTCGAGAGCGGCCGAACGCCGGTCACCGCATCTGCATGAAAAGCGCGACCGCGTTGCGGACGCCGTCCGCAAACCGGTCGTAGATCACGCGTGCGACCTCGGCGATGACGGGTTGGCGATCGCGTCCACCGCGCGCGAAGACGGCGACCGCCACGCGGCGGCCGTCGGGCATGGTGATGAACCCGACGTCGTTGGTGATGCCGTCGAGCGTGCCGGTCTTGTCCTCCACCCGCGTCCCTGCCGGCAGCAGAGCGCGGATGCGGCGGGTTCCCGTCGCGCATCGGCTCATCAACCCGAGCAGGAAGGCGCGGCTCTGCGCGGTCAGGACGGTCCCGTTGTCGAGCTTGTTCAACAGCGCGACCATCGCGAGCGGCGTGGCGACATCCCTGCTGTCGGCCAGATGGCCGCGCTCTCGTAGCAACTGGGCTATGGTCCGGTCCATCCGGATGCCCGGTATCTTCTGCGACCAGAGCCACTGCTGGATCGCGACCGGGCCGCCAAGCGCGGCAAGCAACTGATCGGTCGCCTGGTTGTCGCTGTGGATGATCATCAGCTCCATGACCTTCGCCGCGGGCCGGCCGACGATCATGTCGCCGAGGCTGCGTCGCCCTTGATCGACGTCGGCGAGATAGGCCGCCGCGATGGCGAGCTTGACCGTGCTCGCCATCGGGAACGGGATGTCGCCGTTGATGGACACCGTCGAGCCATCGCGAAGGTCGAGCGCCGCAATGCCGTAGTCGCCGGGACGTTCCGCGACCAGCTTGCTCAACTCGCGCTCGAGCCCGATGAGTTCGGGCGAGCTTGCGGCGGCCGGTGCCGGGACGAGGACGCTTGCCGGGATGCTGGCGGCGATACCGGCAAGAAGCAGGCGGGAAAGCGGGCGGGAAATAAGGGGCCGGCGCATCGATCGTCCTCGAATAATGTCCTTCAGCGATGTGCCCGTGATAAAAGCGCAAGCCTGAACACTTCGTGTCGCATACCGGTCAAGTCCGGACAACGGCGGGTCGCGAAACCGCCGCGACGTCGAGTATGCGATCGGCGCAACAGACTGCCGATCGGACAGGGTCGTTCCGGCCGGCTTGGCCTCGATCACGCCGCACGCCTTGCCCGCGACGATCAACAGATAGTCGCACGGGCCCGTGGCCAGCGGAAACTCGCGCACCGCCACGCCCGGCGCGGCGAGACGGTTCATGGCGGCGCGATCCTGCACCACCCACCCCGCCGCCGCGAGCTGCCCGTCTATGACCTCCCGGGCCCGCGCTTCCGGCGTGGTGTTCACGCTATCGTCCTGGCGGAGGAGCGGCGTTTCGGCAAGGCGCCGCGGCGGCCATGCGCGGGTCAGCCGGCAGCGACCGGCCGGCGCCGCACGAGATAGCCGATCAGCGGACTGCCGATCACCAGCGAGACCACCGCCAGCACCGGCATGATCATCCCGGCCGCGAACGACACCGTCCCCAGGATGATCGAGATCCAGCTGTTGCGCAGTTGGGTCGCGATCGTCGTCGCATCGACGTCGTCGTGCACCAGCCGGGGGTTTCTCAGCGCGGTACGGATGACCAGCCGGTTCATCACCCCGAGCAGCGTCAGCCACGCGGTGTACAGACCGACGCCGACGCGCAGCCCGGTATATTCGCTCAACACCGCGGTCGGGAACGGCATGAACGCGACGACGAGCAGGAACAGCAGATTGACCCAGACCAGCCGGTGGTCCGCCGCCTTCAGCAGCCCGAACGCAGTATGGTGGACGACCCAGAACCGTCCGAGCACCAGGAAGCTGACGACGAACCCGATATAATTGGGCAGCAGGTCGACCAGAGCTTGCGCGAGCGCGTGATTGTCGAGGTGCGGCACATGCGGCACCCTCACCTCGATCACCAGCAGCGTGATCGCGATCGCGAACACCGCGTCGGAGAAAAAGGTCAGCCGCTCGAGCTGTTTGCGATCGTGTTCGTGATCCATCATGCCCCCGCAAAATCGCCCCGCCCTCCCACGCGCGTCGCGACGAAGCAAGCCTCGATGACGGCGAAACGCGCGGCAGTACCGCGATGGTCATCCTCGATTTGGCCCGGCGTCGAGCGCCCTGACCGATGGTCCCGCCGCTCTACCTCCCGGCATCCGTCGGCATGACGGAAGGGCGTGGAGAGCGGTCGGCACCCTTCGAGAAACTCGCCGGGGTCGCTCAGCTCACAGCTATTGCCGCGGGCCCGTCGCCGAGCGGGGGGCTTAACATGCGATCATCAAACATGCCGGGGTAAGGCGAGAACCGGTTCTTCCGGCATCGAATAGGATGAGATTTCCATGAAGCGTGCAGGCTCGATCGGACGGCTGAAGAAATATCCCTGCATGAGTTCGCAACCGATATTCTTCAGCTTGGCCGCCTGTACCGCCGTCTCGACCCCCTCCACGATGCACGCTAGCCCAAGCGAGTTACACAGACCTACCACGGCCTTGACGATCGGCATGCTGTAGGAGTTATCAAGATCCAGAGCAAAGCTACGATCGATTTTTACCTTGTCGAGCGGCAGCCGGTGGAGATTGCTGAGACTGGAGTATCCAGTGCCGAAATCATCCAGCGCGACCTCCATGCCCATTGCGCGAAACCGGCCAAGGGCATCGATGGCAGCACCGAGGTTACGCATTACCGCTGTCTCGGTGACCTCGACGCAAAGACGAGCGGGATCGACCTGCGAATTTTCGACCATGCCGATAATCGCATTCACGGTATCGCTGGACTGCAGATCGCACGCGGACACGTTTACGGACAGCGTCTGGCCTGCCGGCAGGGTGGCGAGCAGATCGAGCGCGTGCCGGATCGCGGTTCGCGTGATCGTGTGAATCAAGGCGCTGCGTTCTGCCACTTCGATGAATCGCTGTGGCTCGACGATGCCTAACCGGGGGCTTGTCCACCGCGCTAGCAGCTCCCCGCCGACGACCATTCCGGTGCTCGTGGCGATGATCGGCTGGACGTCGAAGCGCAACTGGCTTTCGAAGGCTGGCGAGTTCAATTCGGACTCGATGACGTGATCTCGGCTCAACTGCCGTTCGAGCTCGGGACTAAAGGGAATGGCGTGCCCGGAATTCTCTCGTTTGGCGTGATAGAGTGCCTGATCCGCAAGCTCCACAAGCTCCGTCGGGCGCATGTCGGATGCGACATAGGCCCCAAGCCCGATCGAGCATCCGACACTGATCTGCCGGTCGAAAATCTGCGCCGGGTCTGCTACTATCGCGCACATCTGCTCGGCGAGTTGCAATGCCGTTTCTGCATTCAGCAATATGATCATGGCGAACTCGTCCCCACCGATGCGATAGAGCGTTGCATCGCTCGCCGCCGTGTCGCGCAGGCGCTTGGCGATTTCGACGAGCAAGCGGTCGCCGAACGAGTGACCGAACGTATCGTTGACCGCCTTGAAACGATCGAGGTCGATCAGACCTACGGTCATCGCGTCGACGTTGGCCGGTACGGCGGCATTCTCCAAATCCGCGTAGAAACGCCGTCTGTTGTAGAGACCGGTAAGGCCGTCGCTGTCGGCTAGAAACCGCGCCTCTCGTTCCTGCCGGGCTGCTTCCGCTGCGGTATGCGACTGGATTATGAATTCTCGGCTGAGGCTTCGAACGCGGCGCGCGATCATCGCGGCCACCGCGAGGAAAAGGGCGATGCACACGCCGATGGTCGGCAGGATTTCGCGGACGGCGACAGACCCGGGGCTGAGGCGCGTCCAGGCGATCGTGCCGATATACGCCCCCGACCAATCCAGGATATCGGTCGAATTCTCGTCAGGCGATGTCTGGCCCCTGGGTAGCCACCGAAGGCCATGGAGGCCAAAACCCTTCGCCCATTCGTCGAGCAAGGCTTGATTGATCAATCGTATGTCGACGAAAGTGCGGTACGAGGATCGGTCGAGCGTCGGCGGAC
>JAYVRZ010000140.1:0-26904 GCA_043775965.1 Sphingomonas sp. | reverse complement strand
TGGTCATCGCGTCGCGCATCGCGGCGAGATCGACGACGCAGGGCACGCCGGTGAAGTCCTGCATCAGCACGCGTGCCGGGCGATACTGGATCTCGCGGTCGCTGCGACGCTCCTTCTGCCAGTCGACGATCGCCTGGATATCCTCACGCGTGACCGTCACGCCGTCCTCGAAGCGCAGCAGGTTCTCGAGAAGGACCTTCATCGAGAACGGCAGGCGGCTGATGTCGCCGAGCTGTTCCGACGCCTTGGCGAGGCTGTAATAGTCGTACGACTTGCCGCCGGTCGACAGGCTGGTGCGGGTCTTGAGGGTATCCTGGCCAATGGCAGTCATAGGGGTCCTTCCCGTGGGCGTCGGGCCGCCGGGCGCCGAGGGGAAAGCAGCCATATAGGCCACGCGGGCGCGTCGGGATCCGAGCGAAAATGCTGTTACCGGAGGGGCCTTAGCAAGGGTGAGGGCATCGGGGAAGGGTGGCGCGACGGCAAAGCGCGGCAATCGTCGATCCCGGTCGAAAACGCGGCTTGGATCCAGCCGGGCAGTCCCGACCTCGGTTCTGGCCACGCCGCGCCCGGTGCCTTCCGGCGGCGGGCCAGATGCAACCGTTACGGGTCTATCGGGGAGGCAGGGACACTGCCGCGCGACGGGATACGAGACGGGGATACGAAGCGCCCGGTGACGGTGCAGGCGGCAGGGTTCGCCGCGGTCCCGAACCGGTAACCCAGTCGAAGTGTTGCCAATTTGGCGCGATCGTGACGAAATGTGACAGCGACTCGGTCCGTCCGGGATCGTTGATTGCGTTCCCCGGATCGCATGAATAGCATCCCAATATGGTGCACGTTCCCGCGACAAGGGCGGCACGACCTGGGGGATAGAGATCAATGAATACCGCTTCCATGCGCGCCGTTTCGCGCCACGCCCGCACGGGCCTGCTGACCTCGACCGCGCTGCTCGCATCGATCGCCCTGACGACGAGCGCGACCGCACAGGACCGTCCGACCGGCGCCGACACCATGGCGTATAGCAGTTCGCTCAACCCCGCCGATCTGGTCACCACGCCGAGCATCGTGATCAGCGCGCCGGGCACGCCGACCACCGCGCAGGATACCGCCGGCGGCGTCAACGGTATCGGCCAGATGACGATTTCACTCGGCGGCGGCAGCCTTGGGCTGTGCACCGGGACGCTGATCAATCCGCGCACCGTCATCTTCGCCGCGCACTGCGTGAACGAGAACGGCGCGGGCACCGGCGCGCAGAACCCGTGGGAGTATGGATCGCAGGGCGGCGGCATCCCGATCGCGTTCGGCTTCGCGCAGAACAACCTGCCGGCGGTGCGAGACTGGGTGCTGGCGACGACCGCGACCGGCGCGGCCAATCCCAACCAGTACAAGACCAGCACCGCCAACTTCCTCTACAACGTCAACCAGGTCGTCTATAACGCCGACTCGCTGAAGCTCGGCCTCGCGCAGAACTTCATCCAGGGCGACGTGGCGATCGCGACGCTCGATACGCCGGCCGCCAACGTGCCGACCTGGGCATTGCTGCTGTCGGCGCTGCCGGCACCCGCCGCGATCAGCGAGACGACCGGTACCGGCTATCACGTGACGATCACCGGCTACGGTCGCAACGGCCAGGGCGGCACGCTGACCGGTGATACCGGCGGCATCGATTATCGCCGCCGCATCGCGGAGAACACGATCGGCATCCTCGGCTCGTTCGACGACCGCGACGCGTTCCTGTTCGGATCGACCAGCGGCCTGCCGCAGAACCTGTACCAGCTCGATTTCGACGATCCCCGGCGCGGCACCGCGGCGGCCAGCCCGTACGACTTCAACCTGTTCAAGGACGATGCGCTGCCCAAGGAGGGCACGACGGCGGGCGGTGATTCGGGCGGTCCGCTGATCCTCGACCGCACGTTCGCCAAGCAGGTCGTGATCGGCGTCCTGTCGGGGGGCAGCCGCTTCTATGCCGCACAGCCGTTCGGCGCGTACGGCACGGAGAGCTTCTACCAGCCATTGTACCTGTTCTCCGACTATATCACCGCCAACAACCCGTATCGCTACGCGCAGACCAAGGCGGGCGACGGGCTGTGGACCGACGCGTCGCATTGGGTGACCGCGCTCGATCCGAACTACCAGATCATCGTCGACGGCAAGCTGGTCAACGGCGTTCCGACCACGACCGGCGCGGGGATCGCCGGCGACGGCAACAAGTTCGGGCAGGTCTGCTTCGATACCGATTGCGTCGACGTGAAGACGGGCGTCGAATCGGTCAACGGCGTGCCGGTCACCACGACCGCGGACGCACCCGTCGTGGCGGCGGTGATCGCGAAGGTGCCGACGTCGGGCGTCGTCGCCGAGGGCCTGATCCTCGAAACCGCGGCGCAGGGCGGCAAGGTCGATACGGCTTCGCTCGGTAGCGCCGAGGACGTCGCGCAGGCCGGTGGCACCATCGCCGCCGTGACATCGCTGTCGCCGACGCTCGCCAACGGCCTGCCGGGTGCGACCAATTTCGTGCCGAACAACGTCGATCCCGATCGCACGATCCAGCGCAGCGCACGCTATTACGACGTGACGTTGTCGGCGGCGGGCACGACCACGCTCGCCTCGGCGGTGACGGTCGACAAGTTCACCGTCGCGGGCAGCACGGCGAAGCTGGCGGTGACGTCGGCAGGGTCGCTGACCAGCCTGATGACGATCAACCAGGTGACGGGCGTCGTCCAGAACGACGGCGTCATCTCGACGCCGGGCGATTACTTCATGCTGTCGGGCCTGCTGACCGGATCGGGCCGGATCAACACGCCGTACTTCACCAGTGTCGCCGGGATGATCGCGCCCGGCACGACGGGTACGATCGGCACGCTGACGATCGGCGGCAACGGCATCCTCGCCTCGGGCACCAACCTGCTGGTCGACCTGGGGCCGAACGGCACGTCCGACAAGCTCGCCTTCGCCGCGACGACCTTCAACGCCGCGGGGGCGGCGACCAACGGCATCGTCAGCCTGGGCGGCCGGGTCGGCTTCGCGCCGGTCGCGGGCCAAACCATCCGCTACAACGACCTCTATACCATCGTGACCGCGCAGGGCGGGATCTCGGGTTCGTTCGCCGCGGCGACGCCGCTCAGCGCGATCCTGACGCCGAGCTATGTCTACAGCACCAACGCGGTGCAGGTCCGGATCCTGGCAGGCCAGTACCGCAACGTCGTCGCAGCGACGCCGGTGCAAGGCGCCTATGCCCAGTTGCTGGACCAGAACCGGTCGAACTACGCGGCGCTCAGCGGGCTGTACGGCACGCTCGACCTGCAGAACGCGGCGACGATCCGCTCCACGCTGGAGGGGCTCGCACCGCGCACCGAAGCGCTCAAGACCGGCCTGGGCATCGCGTCGATCGACACGATCTCGCGCTTCTACCGCGACCATATCGCGCAGATCGATACGCGCGGCGGGCTCGGCGGCACGCTCGCGCTGATCGGCAAGCCGGTCCAGGTGGCCTCGCTGATGGCGAGCGACCTGCCGGGCGGGCAGGACACCATGAGCGACTCGTCGGGGACGGTGTTGCAGCAGGGCAAACTGCCCGACGACATGAGCGGGTTCATCGCCGGCGGGTATATCGACGGTAAAAGCCGTTCGATGCCGGGGACCAATCCGTTCGGCGGGCATGACAAGTTCGACGGCTACTTCGCGGCGGCGGGCCTGGAGAAGCAGGCGGGCGAGGGTGGCGTGATCGGCTTCTCGTTCTCGTACACCAGCACCGACGGCACCACCGGCGGGATCGCGCAGCGCGCCAAGGGCGAACTGTTTCAGGGCACGCTGTACGGCAAGCTGGAAACCGCATCGGGCATCGTCCTCGACACGCAGTTCAGCGCGGGTGCGTTCGTCGCCAAGACCGATCGCACGATCGGCTTCGTCGGTACGAACTACCGCCTGCGCAGCACCGACAACGCGTTGACCGTGGTCAGTGAAGTCGGGCTCGGCAAGGCGTTCGACCTGTCGATGCTGAAGGTCGGTCCGCGCGTCTCGATCCGGGCAAGCCATATCGGCTTCGGCAAGTCGGTCGAGAACGGTGCCCCGATCGGCGCCAGCCCGGCGCTGTTCGTCGACCGCGACAGCTTCGACAGCCTGCAGGGGCGTGCCGGGCTGACGCTCAGCGGCAGCGGCTCGTTCCGGCCTTATGCCGCAGCCAACTACGTCCATGATTTCCAGTCGACGCCGGGCGTGTTCGGCGCGAACTTCGTCGGCGGGATCGGCCCGAACGCGCTGTTCGCGCTGGCCGGGCAGGACAAGAACTGGGGCGAGATCAGCGCCGGGCTGACGCTGGTGGGCGACCGGGTCGACATCTCGGTGGGTGCCGACACGACGGTCGAGCGCAAGGACGTGTCGAACCAGTCGTACAAGGGCTCGATCAAGATCCGCTTCTGAGCCGGGGCGCGATCGACAAGGTGATACCCAGGGGGGCATTCGCGGCCGCGAATGCCCCTTTTTTTACGTCGCACGGGCGATGCGTCCAAAATGACGCAAAGACCTGACACAGGTAATTGACTGCCTGGGCAATGGTTGCCATGGCAACTTCATGGCCTTTTATACCAAGACCGGGTTTTCGCCCGAATGCTCGCTCGGCTATCTGGCGCGGCGCATTCACCAGATCGGGCAGAGCCTGGTCGAGCCGATCTTCGCCGAGGAAAACATGTCCAGCACGCAGTGGTCGGCGCTGATGTCGATCCTGGCCGAGCGATCGGGAAACTGCGCCGACCTCGCGCGCGACCTGTCGCATGACAAGGGCGCGACGACTCGGCTGGTCGATACGATGGAGCAGCGCGGATGGGTGACCCGGTCGCGTGCGAGCGACGATCGCCGCGTGCTCAATCTCGAGCTGACGACGGACGGCAAGGCGGCTGCGATCCGGTGTCGCGATCGGATCATCGACGATTGGAACAGCCTGCTGACCGGCTGGGACAAAGCGGAGATCGAAACGCTGATCGACCTCATGCAGAAACTGCGCACGACGCTGGACGATGCGCTGATGGAAGGACGTCGGGCATGACCGGAGCTTCGAGAGCGGGATATGCCGCGGTGTCGGTGGTTGCCATCGCCGCCTTGCTGGCCGGATGCGCGGTGCCGGCATCGGAAACCGTCGTCGCGCCGGTCTCGGCGAGCGCGCTGGGGCTGGCGACCGATCCCGCGCCGACGATCGCGGCGGACTGGTGGCGCGGGTTCGGCGATCCGCAGCTCGATCGGCTGGTCGACGACGCGGTCGCGGGCAACCCGACGCTGGACGCGGCGCTGGCGCGCGTGTCTCAGGCGCAGGCGGTGTTGTCGACGCGCCGGGCGGACAACGGCCCCGACGTGACGCTGGACGCGCAGGAGCAATATGCGCGGCTGAGCGGGCGCTACACGATCCCGCCGCCCTATGCGGGCACGACGCGGTTCGTCGGCACGGCGGCGGCGAACCTCGACTGGAACCTCGATCTGTTCGGGCGGCAGAAGGCGGCGATCACCGGCGCGCGGGCGTCGGTGCGGGCCGCGGCGCTCGACCTGGCGGCGGCGCGACTGGCGCTGTCGGGGGCGGTGGTGCAGACCTATATCGACCTCGAACGCGCCGAGGCGCAGGCGGGGATCGCGACGCGGACGATCGCGACGCGGCAGAACACGCTGCGGCTGGTGAACGTGCGGATCCGCAACAAGCTCGGCAGCAAGCTGGATGCGCAGGCGGCATCGACGCTGCTGGCGCAGGCGCGACAGGCGTTGGTGCGCGCGCAGGCGGCGCAGGTGCTCGCGAAGAACGCGCTGGCGGCATTGGCGGGGCGCGGGGTGGACTATCCGGCGACGATCGGCGCGACCGCGCTGACTTTGGATGCGGCGCTGCCGTTGCCGACCCGGGTGCCTGCGGACCTGCTGGCGCGGCGGGCCGACATCGCCGCGGCACAGGCGCGGATCGAGGTGGCGGCGGCCGGGCGCCAGGTGGCGCGGAAAGCCTTTTATCCGAACGTCAATCTGGCGGCGCTGGCCGGGTTCCAGGCGATCGGGCTCGGCAATCTGCTGTCGCTCGATGCCGGGACGGTCGGCGTCGGGCCGGCGATCCATCTGCCGATCTTCGACAATGGCCGGCTGAAGGCGGACCTGGCGGGTGCGACCGCGGTGCTGGACCTTGCGACTGCGGACTATAACGACCGGGTCGTCGGTGCGGTGCGCGAGGCGGCGGATGCGGTCGCGCGGATCGGTGCGCTGGACGCGGACCGCGCGCGGCAACGCGAGGTGGTGCGCGGCTATGCCGAGACCGGGCGGTTGAACGCGATCCGCGTGTCGAGCGGGCTCGATAGCCGCCTCGACCTGGTCGACAATGACGTGCGGCTGCTCGCCGCGGAACAGGCCGATGCCGATCTTGCCGCCAATGCCGCGCAACAGCGCGTGCAGCTGGTGCTGGCGCTGGGCGGTGGATTCGATGTGCAGGATATGAACCGATGACCGATACCCAGACCCCCCCAGACGCTCCAGCTCCAGCTCCGGCTCCAGCTCCGGCTCCAGCTCCAGCTCCAGCTCCAGCTCCAGCGCCAGCCGGTAACCCGCAGGGACGCAAGCGCGCGCTCTCGATCCTCGCGGTCGTCGTCGTGATCGGCGCGATCGTGTGGGCGGTGTTCCACTTCCTGCTCGCCGCGCCCGAACAGGAGACCGACGACGCCTATGTCGCGGGCGACGTGGTGGCGATCACCGCACGCGATCCGGGGCAGGTGACCGCGATCCATGCCGACAACACGCAGGTGGTGAAGGCCGGGCAACCGCTGATCGACCTCGACGCGGCGACCGCGGACGTCGGCGTGGCGTCGGCGGAGGCGGAACTCGCGCGGGCGGTGCGATCGACGCGGTCCGACTTCTCGAAGGTGAACGAGACCGGCGCCGCGGTGGTACAGGCGCAAGCCGAACTGGCGCGCGCGCGCAACGATCTCTCGCGGCGTCGCGGGGCTGCGGCCGAGGGTGCGATCTCGGGCGAGGAACTGAGCCACGCGGCGGACCAGGTGAAGGTCGCCGCCGCCACGCTGCAACTCGCGCGGAGCCAGCAGGCGCAGTCGCGCAGCGGCGTCGTCGGCACCACCGTGTCGAACAATCCGGCGGTGATGGCAGCGATCGCGGCGTATCGGCGCGCGGCGATCACGCGCAGCCACATGCACGTCGTCGCGCCGATCGACGGCGTCGTGGCGCAGCGGACGGTGCAGCTCGGGCAGCAGGTGTCGGCGGGGATGCCGTTGATGGCGGTTGTGCCGCTCGACCGCGTGTGGGTCGATGCGAACTTCCGCGAAACCCAGCTGCGCGACCTGCGGATCGGGCAGCCGGCGACGGTGACCGCGGACATGTACGGCGACGACCTGGTGTATCACGGCCACGTGATCGGCCTGGGTGCGGGCAGCGGCAACGCGTTCGCGCTGTTGCCGCCACAGAACGCGAGCGGCAACTGGATCAAGATCACGCAGCGCGTGCCGGTCCGGATCGCGCTCGACAAGGGCGAGTTGCGGCGCAACCCGCTGCGGGTAGGGCTGTCGGTGAATACGACCGTGTCCACCGGGGACAGGTCGGGGACGATGGTCGGGCGGCCTGCGACTGCGGCGTACAAGGGGCTGACGACGGGCAAGGGCGACCCCGTGGTCGAGGCGAAGATCCGGCAGATCATCGCGGCGAACCGGTGATGACGATGTGTGGGCATAGCGCGTGCATCGAGACGAGCGGCGGTTCCTGCCACCTTGTTCTCCCGCGAAGGCGGGAGCCCAGTCTGGGTCCCCGCCTTCGCGGGGAAACAGGACAAGCGCGCTGCTCCTGCCGGCTTTCTGCCCCCCCCCGGCGGAGGCCGGGGCCCAATTGGCAAGGTGGTCGTAATGACGTGCCGTTCTTCGTCAGTAGCGTTCCCCAATTGGGCCCCGGCCTTCGCCGGGGGGGTGGTTGTTATCGTGGCTCCGAACTTGTTCGGGTAGCAGCCTGATGCCCGCCCCCTCCACCACCAGTCCCGCCCCCCTCGTCGGCGGATCGCTCGCCCTCACCGCGTTCGCGCTCGCGCTGGGCACGTTCATGCAGGTGCTCGACACGACGATCGCCAACGTGTCGCTCCCGACGATCGCCGGCAATCTCGGCGTCTCCAGCGACAATTCGACCTGGATCGTGACCGCGTTCGCCGTCGCCAACGGCGTCGCGGTGCCGCTGACCGGGTGGCTGATGGGCCGGTTCGGGGTAGTGCGGACGTTCTGCGTTTCCGTCTTCCTGTTCACGATCGCGTCGTTCCTGTGCGGGATCGCGTGGGACCTGCCGTCGCTGATCGGCTTTCGCGTGCTGCAGGGCGCGGTGTCCGGGCCGATGATCCCGGGCAGCCAGGCGCTGCTGATCGCGATCTTCCCCGCGCATAAACGCGGCACCGCGCTCGCGATCTGGTCGATGACGACCCTGGTCGCGCCGATCATGGGACCGATCCTCGGCGGCTACATCTCCGACAACTACCATTGGAGCTGGATCTTCCTGATCAACGTGCCGTTCGGCGTGTTCACCGCGTTCGTCTGCTGGAACAAGCTGGGCAAGCGCGACACGCCGACACGGAAGCTGCCGATCGACCAGGTCGGGCTGATCCTGCTGGTGATCTGGGTCGGTGCGCTGCAGATCGTGCTCGATCTCGGCAAGAACGACGACTGGTTCGCCGCCGACCGGATCGTCATCGCCACCGTGATCGCGGCGATCGGCTTCGTCGGCTGGCTGATCTGGGAGCTGACCGACGCCAACCCCGCGGTGAACCTGTCGCTGTTCAAGAACCGCAATTTCGCGATCGGCACCACCGCCTTCTGCCTCGGCTATGCGGTGTTCTTCGCCAACACGCTGCTGCTGCCGCTCTGGTTGCAGACGCAGATGGGCTATACCGCGACCTGGGCCGGGCTGGTCGCGGCGCCGTCGGGTGCGGTCGCGGTCATCCTGACGCCGTTCATGGCGAAGCTGGCGGGCAAGTTCGACGCAAGGATCCTCGGCAGCATCGCGTTCGCGGCGTTCGCCTACTCCTATTACCTGCGCTCGGGCTACACGACCTATGCGAGCTTCTACGACCTGATGCTGCCGATGCTGGTGCAGGGGATCGCGATGAGCAGCTTCTTCCTGGCGATGCTGACGATCTCGTTCGACCGGATCCCGGCCGAGCGCCTGCCGTCGGCGACCGGTATCTCCAATTTCGCGCGCATCACCGCGGGCAGCTTCGCGGCGTCGCTGATCACCACCGCCTGGGATCGGCGCGAGACGCTGCACCAGAGCAGGCTGTCGGAAGCGGTAGGCGCAGGCTCGCCGTACCAGATGGCGCGCGACGGGCTGATGCGGATGGGGCTGACCGACGTCCAGGCGGCGGGCGCGATCACCCGGCAGATGGTCGGCCAGGCATATCTGCTGGCGTCGACCGACCTGTTCCGGCTGTCGTCCTGGCTCTGCCTCGGGCTGATCGTGCTGGTGTGGTTCACGCGTCGTGCCGAACCGCCGCAGGGGCCGATCGCGGCGGACTGAGCCGTTTGTGTAATTTCCTTATAACCCACCGGAACTATTCCCCGATCGCAAGACATTGGCAACCAGTTCGGCCCTACCGGGTGGCTTCACCAAATACGAAAATGCCTGTGGGGGGCCAGAACCATGATGATCAAAACCACCGCTTTGCGGGTCGCTGCCGTATGTCTGCTGTTCGGCTCGACGCCGGCTTGGGCGGGCGACGCGACGTGCGGAACCGGCGCGATCAAGTCGCGCCTGGTATGCGACGAGGGTGCGTGCATCCGCGTGCCGTTCAAGGACCTGTGCGACGCGGTCCGCGCATCCTATCCGGTCAAGCGCCGGGCCGTGAAGCCGAGCCGGATCGAGCTGGACCCGGTCCGCGACGAGTTGACGCTGCTGATCGCGCGCGTCAGCTAACCACGCTTGTCAGCGGTTCCCGGCGAACGCGAAGGCGGCACCGGGAACCGTGATCGCCTGGTCGGTGGGCGCAAGCCTGCCGTCCGGAAGGATCGCGAGCGCCGTGACGCGGTGATCGCGTTCATGCACCGCGATCACGCGCTGCTCGTCCTCCAGCAGGAGGACAACGCGCGGTGAGGCGCCTCCGCTGGGGGCGTGCTGCAGCAGCGTCGGATTGCCATCGCCGTCCAGCGCGAAGACCGCGATGCTGTCATGGCCGCGGTTCGAGACGTACAGCCGGTCGCCGGCCGCATCGGCGGCGATATGCGCGACGATCGAATGCCCCTCCCAACCGGCGGGAAGCGTCGACAGCGACGCGCGGCTGCGCAAGGTGCCGCCATCCACATCCAGCACGATCAGCCTGTTCGTCAGTTCGCAGGCGAGATACGCCGTGTGCGGGTGCCGCGGGTGGATCAGCAGATGACGAGGACCCGATCCGGGCGGCGCGACGAACGCGCTCGTCGACGTGCCGAGCACGCCCGTCTCCGCATCGAACGCGAACGCGCGCACTTCGTCGGTGCCCAGGTCGGTCGCGTACAACCAACCATTATCCAGGCTGAAACCGACCCAGTGCGCGTGCGGCGATTGCTGGCGTTCGGTGTCGGGACCGGACCCTGTATTGGTGGCGACCGTCGGCGGTGCGATCGGCAGGCCGGTGGCGTGGTCGAGCCGGAACAGCGCGACACTGCCGCTCGCATAATTGGCGACCGCGACGCAGGATTGCGTCCGGTCGAGCGCGACGTGGCAGGGCGCCGCGCCGCCGGTCGAGACGCGCGTGAGGCATCGCCACTCGCTGCCCTCGAAACGGTGAGCGCCCAGTACGCCGTCATCGCGTTCGTCGACGATGTAATGAAGGTCGAACCGCGCGGAATAGGTCGCGAACGAACCGTTCGGCGCGCCGATATACGGCACGCCCAGCGTCCAGTCCTTTGCTACGCGGTGGAGCGGGTAGAAACCGTCCCCGCCACCGCCGGCATAGGTCCCGATCCAGACCGGAGTGGGGCGCGGGGTAGCAGGGCGCGGCGTATCGGTATTCGTCATGCGCCGGACCTTACGCGGTCCGGCAGCGCAGGCGTATCCGGTTTCGTCCGGTCAGCGCTTCAGCAGCGCGATCAATTGTTCGCGGTACAGCCGGGCGAGATCCTCGTGCATGCGGGCGATGAGCGAGGTGGGTGCCTGGCGCGCGAGCACCGACTGATCGTCCATTCGGCGTTCGAGTATGGCAGGATGAGGTAGCACGTTCATGAGCTCCGTGCTGGACCGCGCATGTTGCGGCCAGATTTCGGATCACGGTTAACGCCGTGCGAAGTGCGATATAGGGTCGAATTTGCCGCGCCCGGCCTCTGGCGTTGGCCGGGCGCTTGGCCTACCGCACAGCGATGGGCGATCTGGATAGACTGGTTCCTTCGGGGATCATCGAGCAATGGGTCTATCACCTGCGACGGCAGCGGACGCGCGCGTCCGATGCGATCTGGCTGATCGATCAGGGGTTCACGCTGCATGACGGGCAAGGCGGCACCCCGCAGCACGACGCGACCGAACGGTGGCGCGCCGAGCAGGAAACCGTCGTCGCCGAAGTCACCGCGCTGCTGGCGCTGTACGACGGCATCAACCTCGGCAAACGCGACATCGAATAACGCCGGCTAACGGCGGCATCGAATAACCCCGCCTGACAGCGGCATCTAATCACCCCGCCTGACAGCGGCATCGGACGACGCCTGCCGCGGCTTGCCTCAGGTCGGTTCGCCGTAGCTTTCACGCATCAGCGCACCGGTATGGTGCAGCGACGAGCTCTGCGGGGATGCCGGATCGGCCATGCCGACGACCAGCTCCGCCGACGCGGCAAGCTGCAGATGCCGTTCGCTCAGCATCAGGTGCGCCGACCGTGCCGCGTCCGACGGGGACCGAGCGGCAAGCGATCGTTCCTGCATGGCCCGGTCGCGGTGATAGGCGGCCTGTTCGATCCAGGCCTGCGTGCTGGCGGACGTATCGCTGGGGTGGTCGGTCATGCTCGTCTCCGTCGTCCGCCACGAATTGATCCAGTTGGGTTTACGCGGCGTGACCGGGAATGGTTAACGGGCCCCGCGGACGCGCTATTCGCGGTGAGCGGCGGCATCGATGCGACGGAGATAGCGGCGCGGCGTGGTCCCCAGAAAACGGTTCGCGTCGCGCAGGAAATGCGAGGCATCGTAATAGCCGAGCGATGCGACCGACGCGAAATCCATGTTCGACGCGCCGAATTGCGCGAGCGCGGCCAGGAAGCGCCGGCGCATCAGCAAGGTCTTGGGGGGGAACCCGAACCAGCGCAGCGCGACCCGGCGCAGCAGATGCGGAGTCGTGCCGATCCGCTCGGCCGCGGTCGCCGCATCGAACACCGTCCCGTCCTCGATCAGCGCCATCAGGCCGCGAACGACGGGTTCGTCGACCATGTCCAAACCATGGGCCGGTCGCCGCGTGATCGCCTCCGCCAGCCGCGCTATCAGGGTATCGGCGACGGTATCGGCTGCGGCATCGGCGACGGCGACGGCGTCAATGGGGGGGCCAGTGTCGTCCGCGATCAGCCCGTCGAGCCGCATGCCCAGGTCGGCGGCGGGGATGATCCGATCGGCCAAGGTCGCGGCCGAGACGGTGGTGAGACGGGCCCAGTCGAGCGCGTTGATCGCGATCTCGACCGGTGCGACGCCGTCGATCTTCAGCGTCAGCGGCTGGCTGGACGGGCCGACCACCACGGCGCCGGCGAGTCGGTCGTAGCGGCGGTTGCGGATCTGCGCGGCGACGTTCGACCGGTCCGGAATCAGCAGGATCCGCGCGTCGCCGGGCAGACGACAGGTCTCGCAGTGCTCGCAGTGCACGGCCGCGACGGGCATCGCAGCCGACGAACGCCCGTCGACGATCGCGGCGGGCAGCGTCGGGTCGAGTGCGTGCATCACGGAAAACAACATCATCAACTCCAGGTGCCGGACGCGTATCGGCAGGTTCTGCCGCCGTCCGTGGCGACAGGACGTGATCGAGTTTTTACAAAAGCGAAACGTCCCAGCGGATCAGTTTTGAGACGTCTTTTGCGGCCTGACGATTTTCGCCCGATTCTCCGGGATTATCCGATGGTTGCGTCGAGCAGGCGCATCTCGCGCAGCGGCCGGACCGGATCCGCCTCCGCGTTCCAGGCACTGCGATACTGGCCGGGACGCACACCGTAGCGTTGCTGGAACAGGCGGCTCGCATGCGCTTCGCTGCGAAACCCCCAGGCGATCGCGAGGTCTGCGAAGCTGCGCGCCTCGAGCGCATCGGTCAGCGACATCAGCAGCAGTTGCAGCCGACGCAGGCGGATATGCGCGATGATCCCACCATGCGACTTGAACAGACGATACAGCGTCGCGCGCGACAGGTCGGCGCGCTCGGCGAGCATCGCGGGGCCGAGGTCCGGGTCGGCGATATGCGCGTCGATCAGCGCGCGCACGCGGGCGAATCGCGCCGCGTCGCGCAGCACCGCGGGCTGGTCGACCGCGTCGGTCAGCGGCTCCAGCGTGCCCATGATCAGGGCGAACAGCGCGTCGACCGCGTGGCCCATCGCCGGGATGTCGAGCATGTCGATCCGCCGCGTCATCGCGCGAAGATAATCGATCAGCAGCGCCGTACGCTCGACCGACATCCGCATGCCGTGCGTCGCGCGTGCGGGCCCCAGCATCGCGACGAATTGGTCGCGCCCGATCCGGACGGTGTAGATATGCGCGTCGTGCAGCCGGTTGCGCATCGCTTGCCGTGCATCGGCGATCACGCCGCCGCCGGGGGGAATGACGATGAACCCGTCGCCCGTATCCATCTCGACCCTGCCCGAGACGACGACCGTCACGACGAAGTGATCGAACGCGTCGCCATCGGTGCGTTCGCGCGACCGGCGATGGCCGACGTCGTTCAGGTGTCGCTCGAACACCGTGACTCGGTCGAGCGACCAGGCGTTGAGGCGAACGCGGAAGCCGGTGCCGAGCAGCTCGACATCCGCGCCGCCCTTGTAGAGATCGCGGTAGGCGGCGAACCGCTCGGGCTTGGGCAAGGCGTCGCTGTCGAACTGGAGAAGGGCGGCGCTTGCCGTGTCGGGTTCCCGGCCGGTCATCGCCGTGCAGCCCCGTCCCTAGCGGCAAGCGCTGTCATGATACCCGCGGTGACGAGGCTGATCGCCGCCGCGCCGCCGCCGACCAGTTCGAGCGCCAGGCCGAGCGTGTTCGCGCTGCGGGACAGGCTGGCGGTGTCGCTCAGGATGCCCGTCAGGAGCGGTCCGCTACCCGCGCCGACCAGCGTGACGAGCGACAGGAACAGCCCGGTCACCGCGCCGCGGTTGGCCGGCGGCGACAGCGCCTGGACCGCGTAGAGCGTGACGAACGCCGCCAGCCCCCCGAGCACCGTCGCGCCGGCAAGGCCCAGGCCGATCGCCCAGGTTGCGTCCGATCGGGTCGCCAGCATCAGGAAGGGCTGGGCAAGCAACAGGCACAGCGCGTTGGCGGCGATCGGCTGCCGTGCGAACCAGCCGCGCGCGGTCATCACGCCGCCCAGATACTGCGCGCCGGTGGCCATCACCAACAGGATCGCACCGAAGAAGGTCGCGGCGGCGGCGACGGTAAAGCCGTGCTGCCGGATGAGCAGGACCGGCACCCAGGCCGCGAGGCTCTGGCCAAGCAGGATCGGCCCGACCGCCACTGCGAAGTGCGGTACGAGTTTCCGGGCAAGTTCTCGGGCAAGTTGCCGGTCGAGTTTCCGGGCACGATACCGGCGCGCAGGGGAAGCGACGGGCCGGGCGGCGATGGTCCCTGGCGGGTGCGCGGGCAGCATGCGCAGGCACGCGCCGATCAACGCGATCGCGGGCAACGTGGTCAGTAGCAGCAGGATGCGCCACCCCGCGGCTTTTGGTGCGATCCCGAACGCAGCGGCCGCGGCGAGCACCGCGCCGCCGACGATGAGCCCGACGCTGCGCCCCAGTGCGGACGCTCCGGTGAAGGTCGCCAGCACCTGCGGCCTCGCGACACCGAACGGCGTCCGCACGACCAGCACCATCGCCGCGGGGATGAGTGCGGCCTGGCCGAGTCCGAGCAGGATGCGGCCTGCGAGCAGCATCGCATAGCCGTTTGCGAACGCCATCAGCATCGACGCGACGACCATCGTCGCCAGCCCGCCGGTTACCAGCGTGCGGGGCAGCGACCGATCCGCCAGCGTGCCGAAGCCGATCGCGGCGATGCCGTACGTCACGGCGAGGGCAGGGCCGAGCAGGATGCCGAGCTGCGTATTGGTGAAGCCGTAATGCTGGGCGAGCAGCGGCGCGATCGCCGAGAAGACCGAGCGATCGGCCATCGCCAGCAGATGTGCCGCCGATAGAACGAGGATCGCGGCGACCGGGAGTGCGCGATCGGACGCGGTCGGTGATGTCGGCGGCGAAGTCACGGATCGCCACGGTACACGTTTGCCACGGCGGGGTAAAACGCGCGCCTGTCGCCACGGCAACGCGCTCACGATACCAGGGCGATCAACTGTGCGAGGCCGTTGGTGCCGGTCTTGGTGACGACGGCGGCGCGGTGGTTCTCGATCGTCTTGACGCTCAGGCCGAGATGGCCGGCGATCGCCTTGTTGCTGTGACCGCACACCAGCATGTCGAACACCTCGCGTTCGCGCGCGGTCAGCGATGCGGTGCGCCGCGACAGCGTCCGGCGGGCGTTCGACCAGGCGACGCCCTCCGTCACCGCGGCGAGCAGGCGGTCTTCATCGATCGGCTTCTCCAGGTAATCGAGCCCGCCATAGCGCCGCACGCTGTCGACCGCGTTGGCGGTGGTCGGCCACGCGGTCATGAACACCAGCGCGACGTCGGGGTCCATCACCCGGAGCGCGTCCGCGAACATGAAGCCGTCCATGTCGCCCATCATCACGTCCGAGATGATGCAGCCTGCAGGCCCCGCCGGATAGTCGCGCAGCAGGTGGGCCGGGTCGACGAACGCGCGGGCCGGGTGGCCGTGGCGGGTAAGTAGGCGCGCGACGCTGGCACCGAGATCGGCATCGTCGTCGACGACGTAGACGGTCGTGGGATCCGAGCTGAACGACATCATGCGGCATCTCCGGCAAAGGGTCCGACAAGTGGCAGGGTGACGATATGCGCGATCCGCGCGGGGCCGCGGTCCGCGCGGGTGAGCGTGCCGCCGTGTGCCTCGACGATCGCCTTGGCGACCAGCGAGCCGACGCCCATGCCTTCATGGACCAGCGGGTGGTCGGTGCAGTGGTTGACGACCGCGATCGCGATGCGCTCGTCGCGGGCCGTCACCGCGATGTCGACCACGCCGTCGTCGCTCGCCTGCACCGCGTTGCGGACCAGGTTGACGAGCGCCTGGGCGATTTCGATCTCCTGCGCGAGGATGGTCCATTCGGGGTCGGTCGCGGCGATGCGGATCGTGACGCCGGCGACACTCGCCTCGGGCCGGACGAGCGCCTGCACGGTATCGAGCAAAGTGCCGACCGGCAGCAGCGAGGGCTCGTCGACCGCACGCCCGCCGAACCGCCTGAGCCTGCGCACCAGCGTCGACAGCGTCGCGGTCTTGCGTTCGATCAGCACCGCGGTCTCGGCGATCTCGACATCGGCGTCGCGGCTGATGTCGACCAGGTGACGCGCCTCGATCGCCAGCGTCGAGAGGGGCTGGCTGATCTCGTGGATCACCGCGACCGACATCGCGCGCAATGTCTTGAGGCGTTCGGCCTGGAACAGCATCCGGTCACGCCTGGCGACCGCGGCAAGCGCGCGCGTCTCGGCGTCGGCGAAGCTGCCCGCGAGATAGCCGACGACGGCGACCGCGGCGAGGCTCATGTGGAGCGCGAGCCGCTGGTCGACGGGGATCGCCCCGGTCGTTTCGGGCAGCACGAGGATCGCGGTGACGACGATCGCGGTCCAGGCGGCGGCACGGCCGAAGCGCAGCCCGATCCACGCGATCGCGAGCAGTACCGGGGTGGCGGGCAGGCCGAGGCCGATCGTCGCGAGCATCGCCACCATGCCCAGCGACAGGCCGAGGACGATGAAGGCTTCGGCAACGTGCAGGCGCGACGGCAGGATGGTCGGCATGGTCGCCGTGCCGCTCTGCAGGTCGGCGAGCCACAGCAATGGGGGCGCGACGAGCAGCACGCCGAGCATGTCGCCGACCGCGAACCCGGTGAGCGAGGCGATCACGTCGCGGACGTTGGCGACGTTGGTGATGTCGGGCCGGATGATCGACCAGGGCAATGCGAACGCGACCGCGGTGAGCGGGGCGAGCACCGAGGCCAGGCCGAGCGGCATCGGTGCGGTGGCCAGGCTGCCCTTCGCGCCGTCCGACACCCGCCGCACGATCGCGACCGCGAGGCCGTATGCCAGCACCGGGCTGGCGATCCCGAACATCTCGCGCGGCCAGTCGGGATGGCTGAAGACGACGATCCCCGTGAGGCACTGGACGACGATCTCGGTCAGTGCGGCGGCAGGGGCGAGGCGCGCGCCGAACCGCCAGAACAGCGCGAGGCGTACGCCGGCGGCGGGAAACCACAGCGAGTAATAGCCGGTGCCGCCCCACAGGATAGCCAGCCGGTGCAGCGCGAAGAAGACCAGGCCGTAGCCTGCGAGCAACAGCCATTCGCGCTCGCGCGGCATCCATGTCGGCCTGGTCGGGCGCGTGCGCAGCGTGACGGGTGCCTCGATCGCAGGCGGAAGGATGACGGAGGCCATGATGAACCTCGATAGCCGGAAGTCCGCGCCGCTGAAGTAGGGAAATACCCGGACCCCGATCGATATCGGCGCACCGGGGGTTTTTCCCGGACTGACGAGCCGCCGCGCGCGCGCCTACCGACGGGACCCAATCGAGTGTCCGGGGAATGCGATGTCGGCGCGACTGCGATGAATTATTACCATAATATCGAGGGCCAGCCGATCAGCCCAATGGTCCTCCCGGCGATCTCGATCACCGGCGACGCGCTGTTCGCGCTCCGGTCGACGCGGGCGCCGGGCACGCACGCGCTGGCGGATCTGCGGATCGACTATCGCCCGACCGGTCCCGGGGAACAGACGATCGCCGCCGACGGGCATAGCGGCCCCGGGATCTATGCCTGTTTCTGGGATCGCCGGCTCTTCTACGTCGGGCGGTTTGCGGGCAGCGACCGGCCGACCGAGGGCAACGTCGCCAGGGAGCGATGGGCCAGGCACGTCGCGAGCATGAGCTTTCGCGGGTACGGAGTCACGCTTCCCGAAGCGGTGCTCGACCGGATCGCCGGCGAGGACGAGACGGCGTTGGGAACGCTGCTGCTCGGCGCGGACCGGGCGCGGATCGCGAAGCCGTCCGG
This sequence comes from Sphingomonas sp., assembly GCA_043775965.1. Taxonomy (GTDB): domain Bacteria; phylum Pseudomonadota; class Alphaproteobacteria; order Sphingomonadales; family Sphingomonadaceae; genus Sphingomonas. The sequence continues at coordinate 8,634 of JAYVRZ010000140.1, read as the reverse complement.
CGCGCCGCAGACCCACTATGCGCGGTTCCGGTTCGCCGCGCGGCATTGGGACGATTTCGCGGTTCTCGACGCCGAGATGCTTGGACGGTTCGGCTTCGTGTTCCTGCGGCCGTCGCTCCACGGGCGGCTGGCGGGCATGGACAAGCCGGTGCTCGATCGACACCTGCGGGCGATGGAGCGGGCGATCGTCACGGTGCTCGATCCGCCCTGCAACGGTGCTTCGCCCGGGGGAGACGGGACGCTGGGGCCGGGCATGGCGGACACCGCGCAGACGATGCGGCAGATCATGGACGCGCATCTGGCCGCGGTGCAGGCCGATCATCCCGACTATCGGCTGCGCCCGCGCAAATCGCGCAAGGTCGAGCAGGCCCGGGAGTTCGTATACGGCGGATAGCCGGCCGTGATTGTACCGGCCTGCCAAGCGCTGTAGGTCCCGCGGCATGGACTCCTCGGGCCTTGAGGCCGTCTTCCTCGCGAACCGCGACACGCTGCTGCGGTTCCTCCGCTCGCTCGGCGCAGGCGATGCGGCGGAGGATCTCGTGCATGAGCTTTGGGTGAGGATCCAGTCGGCACCGACCGGTCCGGTCGCGTCGCCGCTGTCGTATCTGTACCGGATGGCGAACAACCTGATGCTCGACCGGCACCGCGCGCTGCGGCAGGCCGAGAAGCGCGACCGCGAATGGACCGAGGCGAACAGCGGTTCGGCGCTCGACCGGTCCGACGCACCGTCCGCCGAGCGCGTCGTCATCGGGCGCGAACACGCGACGCTGGCCGAGGCGGCGTTGCAGTCGGTCGGCGACCGCGCCGCGCGCATATTTCGCAGACACCGGATCGACGGGATCGAGCAGCGCGCGGTCGCCGCCGAGTTCGGAGTCAGCCTCAGCACGGTCGAAGGCGACCTGCGCAAGGCGTACCGCGCGATGATCGACGTGAAGCGATCCTTCGATGAACGCTGAGTTCTTGAGGGCCTGCGCGATTGCCTCCGTCTTCGGGTATAGGAGGCTATGATGGCGGAGCATGACGATAGCGGCAGTGGCAGCGGCAGCGGCAGCGGGATCGACGGCGGTATCGACGCGCGCGCGCTGGACTGGGTGGTCCGGGTCGGCAGCGACGCGTTCGACGATTGGGCGGGGTTCCAGGCTTGGCTGGAGGCGGACCCGCGCCATGCCTCGGCCTATCATGCGATGGCCGCGGACGTCGACGAGATGGCGGCGATCGTCCCCGTAGCCGAGGTCGCGCCGGTCACGATGCTGCCCGCACGACGTCGCTGGCCGCTCTGGGCGGGCGGGGCGACCGCCGCATCGCTCGCGCTGGTCGTGGGTTATGCCGCGGTCGAGACGCGCGCGCATCCCTATGCGGTCGAGACGGCGGCGGGGGCGATGCGGACCGTCCAACTCGCCGATGGCAGCTCGATCGCGATGGGCGGTGCGACGCGGCTGGTGCTCGACCATGACGATCCGCGCGTCGCGACGCTCGATCGCGGGCAGGCGATGTTCGTGGTCCGGCACGACGATCGCGATCCGTTCGAGGTGTCGGTCGGCGGCGCGCGGCTGGTCGACGTCGGCACCGCGTTCGACGTGAAGCTTGCGCGCGGCGAGACGCGCGTCGCGGTGTCGGAGGGCGCGGTCGACTATAATCCGGGCAGCGACGGCATCCGGCTCGTGAAGGGGCAGGGGTTGCTGGTCCGCGACGGCAAGGCAAGCGTCACCGCGGTCGATGTCGCCAGCGTCGGATCGTGGCGCGACAGCGTGCTGGCCTATGAGAATGCGACGCTGGCGGAGGTTGCCGACGATCTGTCGCGCGCGCTCGGCGTCGACCTGCGCGCGGAGCCCGCGATTGCCGCGCGGGCGTTCAGCGGCAGCATCGCGACCGCCAAGCTGTCGGGCGATCCACGACTGGCCGGTCCCCTGCTCGGCGTGGCGATCAGAAAGCGCGGCAATCACTGGGTGATGTCCTCCCGGTCGTGACGATACGCACAGGCCTGATCATCGCGGCGTTCGCCGTCGCGGCGCCTGCGGCGGCGTTCGTCGTCGCCGCGCCTGCAGCGGCGGGGCAGGAAGCGGTCGATCTTCCCGCCGGCCGGCTCGGCGATGCCGTCCTGGCGTTGGGGCGGCAGTCGGGCACGGGTATCGTCGTGAGCGATCCCGCATTGTGGGCGCGATACGTGCCGGCGGTGCGGGGGCGGATGACCGCGCGGCAGGCGCTCGACCGGCTCGCGGTCGCGGCGAACGCCGATGTGGTCGCGGCCGGGTCGGTCGGGTGGCGGCTGGTCCCGCGCAAGCCGGTTCGCCTCGTGGCTCGGGTGCGGCGTCCGGCGGTCGTACCGGTACAGGCGGTGGTCGAGGGCACGGACGTCGTCGTCACCGGCAGCAAGCGCGACGTGCGGTTGCGCGATTTCGCCGGGCAGGTGGCGTTGCTCGACGGCGTCGATCTCGCGCTCGGCGGGGCGGGCGGCACGGAGGCGATCCTCGCGCGGCTGGCCAGCGTCTCGTCGACGCACCTGGGCGCCGGCCGCAACAAGCTGTTCATCCGCGGGATCGCCGATTCGAGCTTCACCGGCCCCACGCAGACGACGGTCGGCCAGTATTTCGGCGACCTGCGGCTGAGCTACAACGCGCCCGATCCCGATCTCAGGCTGTACGATATCGCCTCGGTCGAGGTGCTCGAAGGGCCGCAGGGGACGTTGTACGGCGCGGGCTCGCTCGGCGGGATCATCCGGACCGTGCCGAACGCGCCCGAACTCGGCGCGACATCGGCATCGATCGCGGGCGGTCTTGCGGCGACGTGGCACGGCGACCCGGGCGCCGACCTGGGGGCGACGCTGAACGTACCGCTCGGCGAACGCACGGCGTTGCGCGTGGTCGGCTACGCCGTGCGCGAGGGCGGCTATATCGACAACCCGGTGCTCGATCGACGCGACGTGAACCGGACCCGGATCGGCGGCGGCCGCGCGACGGTTCGCCTGGAGGCCGGGAATGGCTGGACGGTCGATCTCGGCGGGATCGGGCAATGGACTAGGGGCGACGACAGCCAATATGCCGACCGCGATGCCGCACCGCTCACGCGGTCCAGCGCGATCGTGCAGGGCTTCTCGGCGGACTACACGATGGCGCAGGTCGTCGTGTCGGGTGCGATCGGCGGACTGAAGTTCAAATCCTCGACCGGGATCGTCGGGCAGACGCTGACCGAGCGCTACGACGCGACGATACCGTCGGGGACGACCACCGTGTTCGGTCCGGGCACGGTCGCGGACAGCGGCACGGTCGTCGGCAGCGGGGCGGCGATCTCGGCGGACGGCGAGCCGCGCGTGTTCGCGCAACGCAACGCGACGGTCCTGATCGCGAACGAGACTCGGCTGTGGCGACCGATGCGGCACGGGTTCGGCTGGGTAGTGGGCGCCAGTTTCACGCACAATCGCACCCGGCTGTCGCGGTCGCTCGGGCCGGTCGATGCGCCGGCGCCGGTGACCGGCGTGACCAACCGCATCGACGAGGCGACGCTGTACGGCGAGGGGAGCCTGCAGCTGTTGCGCGGATTGACCGTCACCGCCGGCGCGCGCGTGACGCGGGCGTCGCTGGCAGGCACCGGCGAGGACGTCGCACCCGCCCGGCTGGTGACGGTCGCGCTGGCCCGCGCGCGGCTGACGGCGGACCGGCACGAGACGAGCCTGCTGCCGTCCGCCTCGGTGATCGCCGCGGTGCTGCCCAAATTGTCGTTATACGGGCGATACCAGCAGGGGTTCAGGCCGGGCGGGCTGGCGATCGAGAGCGATTTCGTCCGCCGGTTCGACAATGATCGCGTGCGGACGCTGGAGAGCGGCGTGCGGTACGGGCTCGCGGGCGTCGACACCGCGTACCTGACGGCGAGCGTCTCGCACACGCTGTGGCAGGATATCCAGGCGGATTTCATCGACGCGACGGGCCTGCCGAGCACCGCGAACATCGGCGACGGGCGGATCTGGACGTTCAGCGCGACCGGTGGATGGAAGCCGGTCGCCGGCCTGACGCTCGACGCCGGCTTCACCTATAACGACAGCCGGGTGACCGAGCCGAGCGCGGCGCTGTACGTCGCGCTGCTGCGCATGAGCCAGGTGCCCAACATCGCACGCTATGCCGCGCGACTGGGCGCGGATTACCGGCATGCGGTCGGGCCGGATCTGGAACTGCGCCTCTATGGCTGGGCGCGCTATGTCGGGCGGTCGCGCCTGGGCGTCGGGCCGGTACTCGGCGAGGAGCAGGGCGATTACCTGGATACCGCGCTGACCGCGCGGATCGGGCGGCCGTCGCTCGGGTTGACGCTCGGGATGACGAACCTGACCGACGGCGTCGGCAACCGTTTCGCGCTGGGGACGCCGTTCCAGGTCGGCAGCGGGCAGATCACGCCGCAGCGGCCCCGGACGATCCGGATCGGGCTGGACGCGGCGTTCTAGGCGATCCCGTCATCCCGACTTATCGCCCGGATGACGGGCACGCTTCAGGCCTTTGCATTCACCAGTGCCCGCTGGTCCGCCGGCAGCAACGCGAGCGCCGTCTTGTAGCAGTCCTCGACGTGCGAATTGCCCACCAGCTTCATCGCGCCGAAGCTGATCGTCGCCGCGACCGCGGAACCCGCGAACGGAATGAACTTCGCCATCGACCCCACCGCGACGCGCGCGCCGATACGGCGGAGCAGCGCGATGACGATGCGCTTGGTGACCATCCGGCCGATCATTGTGTTGCCGAGGCTGGAGGCCATGACGAATGCCTGTTCGGCGAGGTGCGGCTCGAGCTTCTGGACCTGCTCGTGGTCGAGCCCGAAACGCTTGCTGATCTCGGGCAGGAGCTTGGTGAGCAGGCCGATGTCCGCGACGATGTCCGCCCCCGGGATCGGCACGACCGCGGCCCCCGCCGACACCATCGCGCGCGTGGTGACGAGCTTCTTGCTGTCGTCGCGGATGCGGTCGAGTTCGGCGATGCTGTGGATCATGAGTGTGTTTCCCTGAAGATATCGGGCCGATAACGCACCGCATGGATGCTTGTGCCGAAGGATAATGCGGCACGGTTCAAGGCCGACGCCTCACGTCTCCGTCCTCTTTTCGAAAACACATCGAAAAGGGTTCCCATGCGTCGTCTCCTGCTGACCACCACTTGCCTGTTCGCCGTTACGACTGCCGTCTCGGCTGGCATTGCCACTGGCGTCCAGGCGCAGACCGTGATCGACACCAAGCGGACCGACACGGTGCGGACCTCGACGATCAAGGCCGGCGCACCCGACAACATCCGCATCGTCGCGGCCGGATCGGTGACCCCGACGAGCGGCACCGCGGTGACGATCGACAGCGGCAATTCGGTCGCCAACGAGGGCACGATCCAGGTCACCAACGCCGACGGCTCGACCGGCATCCTCGCCAACGCCGGCACCGGCGGCGGGATCACCAACGCCGCGACCGGCAAGATCATCATCGACGAAAGCTATGTCGCCACCGATGCCGACAAGGACGGCGACCTCGACGGACCGTTCGCGGCGGGCACCGGCCGCACCGGGATCCGCACCGCTGGCGCCTATACCGGTGCGATCGTCAACAGCGGCGCGATCACCGTGAAAGGCAACAATTCGGCGGGCATCTGGCTCGGCGGACCATTGACCGGCGCGTTCACGCACGACGGCCAGACCTCGGTCACCGGCGACGGATCGACCGGCGTGCGGATCGCCGAAGTCACCGGCAATGTCCGCCTCGCCGGCACGATCGCGGCGATCGGCCAGGGTGCGGTCGCCGCGCGCGTCGATGGCGACATCACGGGCGCTCTGGTGGTGCAGGGCGCGATCGGCGCGACCGGCTATCGCTATGCGACGGCGCTTGCCGACGTCTCGAAGCTCGATGCCGATGACCTGTTGCAGGGTGGATCGGCGCTGGTCGTCGCGGGCAACGTCTCGGGCGGGATCGTCTTCGCGGTGCCGCCGAAGGATGCGAGCACGACCGACACCGACGAGGACAAGGACGGACTCCCCGACGCGACCGAAGGCTCCGCGGCGATCACCTCGTTCGGCGCGGCGCCGGCGGTGCAGATCGGCTCGGCCACGCGCGCGGTCGCGATCGGCGCGGTCGCCGGCACGGGCACCGGCTTCGGGCTGATCGTCGATGGCGGCATCGCGGGCAGCGGCGTCTATGGCGGGATCGAGGGCAACGGCCTCGCGATCGGCGGGCTCGGCGGCGCGGTGACGATCGCCGGCGGGATCGGGATCAACGGCACCGTCAGCGCCACCGCGAACGGTGCCAGCGCGACCGCGTTGAGGCTCGGCAGCGGCGCGTCGACTTCCGAAATCCGCAACGCCGGCACCATTTCCGCAGCCGGCGGCGGCACGACGGCATCGCGCTCGACCGCGGTGCTGGTCGACACCGGCGCCTCGGTAGCCACGATCCGCAACAGCGGCACGATCAAGGCGACCGCGCAGGCCGCCGACGGCACAGCGACCGCGATCCTCGACCGGTCGGGCAGCGTGACGTTGGTCGAGAATAGCGGCGGGATCGGCGCATCGGGCGCGCTCGCCACCTCGGAGCGCAACGTCGCGATCGACCTGTCGGTGAATACCACCGGCGTCATCGTCCGCCAGACCGCGGTCGCGACCGGCATCGCCGCGCCGGCGATCGTCGGCGACCTGCGCTTGGGCAGCGGCAACGACCTGTTCGACGTCGCCGACGGCACCGTCGCCGGCACCGCGCGGTTCGGCGCGGGCAACAACCGGCTGGCGCTGTCGGGCGATGCGGCGTTCAGCGGCGGCGCGGTGTTCGGTGCGGGCAACGACAGCATGACGCTCGCCGGCACGTCGAGCTTCAGCGGCGCGGCGGACTTCGGTGGTGGCAGCGATACGCTGACGCTCGGCGGCACCTCGCGTTTCTCGGGGACGCTCGCCAACGCGCAAGGGCTCGCGGTCGCGGTCAACGGCGGCACGCTCGACCTGACCAGGGCGGCGTCGATCGGGTCGCTGTCGGTCGGCGGCGGCGGCGTGCTCGCGGTGACGCTCGACAAGACCGGCGGCACCGGCACCGCCATCCAGGTCGCGGGCACGGCATCGTTCGACAAGGATTCGAAGCTCGCCCTGAAGCTGACCAGCGTCGTCGACGCCGAGGGCCGCTACGTCGTGCTGCGCGCCGGTACGCTGACGGGCGCGGCGAACCTGACGGCGACCACGACCGCGCTGCCGTTCCTCTACAAGGGCAGCATCGCGGCGAACACGGGCAACGACCTCACCGTCGACATCCTGCGCAAGACGTCGACCGAGCTCGGGCTCAACCGCTCGCAGGCATCGGCCTATGACGCGGTCTACAAGGCGCTCGGCAACGACGCGAAGGTCGGCGCCGCATTCCTGAACATCACCGACGGTGACGCGTTCCGCGGCTCGGTGCGCCAGATGCTGCCCGACCATGCCGGGGGCACGTTCGAGGCGGTGACGATGGGCTCGCGCGCGACCGCCCGCGTGCTCGCCGACCCGCACGGCCCGTTCAAGGACGAGGGCAAATGGGGCTATTGGGTCAGCCAGGTCGCCTGGGGCACGTCCAAGAGCATTGGCGATACGGCGGGCTACGACATCAGCGGCTGGGGCATCTCGGCCGGCGCGGAATACAAGACCGGCGTGGGCAATTTCGGTACTTCGCTCGCATATCTGAACGGGCAGGATGCGGACGACGGCACGGCGAACGACGTGCGGTCGAACCAGTATGAGCTGGCCGGATACTGGCGCGGGCATTGGGGCGATCTGCAGGCCAATGCGCGCGTATCGGGTGCGAAGATCTCGTTCGACGGCACGCGCACGTTCAACGGCGCGATCGGCACCGAACAGGTCGACCGGACCGCGAACGGCGACTGGAACGGCACGCTGTATTCGGCGTCTGGCGGCGTATCGTGGGACGGCGGCAAGGGCATCTTCGTGTTCCGCCCGGTGCTCGCGATCGACTATTACACGCTGAAGGAGGACGGCTACACCGAGACCGGCGGCGGCAAGGCGATCGACCTCGTCGTCCGTTCGCGTACCAGCGACGAGCTGGCGGTGACGGCCAGCACCGCGCTCGGCCTGAACTTCGGCGGCACCAGCCCGGACGAGGGCTGGTTCCGGGTCGAGGCGGAAGGCGGCCGTCGCGAACTGGTCGGCGGTGGGCTCGGCGCGACGACGGCGGCGTTCGAAGGCGGCCAGGCGTTCACGCTGACCCCCGAGGAGCGGACCAGCGGCTGGGTCGGCAAGCTGCGCGCGGTCGGCGGCAGCTCGGCGTTCCGCCTCGGCGGCGAGTTCGGCGGCGAGCAACAGCAGGGCCGCGTGGCACTGTCGCTGCGCGCGAGCTTGCAGATCGGGTTGTAGGGTGAGGGGCTTCGCGATCCTCCCCCGCAAGGGGGAGGTGGCAGGCGCTTGCCTGACGGAGGGGCAGGCGAGCGACAACCCCTGTTGCGTGTCCTCCCCCTCCGTCGCCTCCGGCGCCACCTCCCCCTCGCGGGGGAGGATATTGAGAGTCAGGCTCGCGTCCGCCAGCCAGCGTTCGTTGTCGCGGACGTAGAACAGGCTAGCGCGACTCCCTCCCCTTCAGGGGAGGGTTGGGGTGGGGCGTCACCCCGAGGAAGCCGCCCGTGGTCAGGCCCCACCCCGACCCTCCCCTGAAGGGGAGGG
>JAYVRZ010000139.1:0-4369 GCA_043775965.1 Sphingomonas sp. | reverse complement strand
AAGTGCCCGGCCGCAGCCCCTTTTCCCCATTCATCCAAAAGGCATGCTCACGACGCAATTGCGGCAGGTATTGAGAGTATGCGGCGGGCGGATCTTGGGGCGAGGTCAGACCGACCATGGCGTAGAAGAAGGGCGGCTGCGAGCGGCTCAGGTAGTAGCTACGTGTGCCGTTGGGGACGTGACCATAGGTGTTGATCTGGTAGGCAAAATTTTTCACCATTGCATCGACCGCATCGGCATGGCCGGCAACCGATACCCCCAACAGACTGAAGTAACTGTCCCAGTAATACATCTCGCGAAAGCGGCCGCCGGGGACGACGTAGCGCTTCGGCAGGGTAAGCGCGGACGACCCGGCGGGCACGCTCGTCTGCGTGCGCGTCAGTTGCGGCCAGAGCGCGTCGATATGCGCCTTGAGCGTCAACCGCTCGGCCGATGGCGGGGTGGCAGGCGTCGCGGGGAGGGTGAAGTTCGCCGCGACGAACTGCCGCAGCGCCGGGTCTGTGTCGCAGCGACATTTGGCGTAGTCGTCGAGGATCGCCTTCGCCGAGCGCTTGGGTGTCGCATCGGCGAAGGTCTTCGAGTCCGGGAACAGCCCTCGCATCTCCACGGCCTTGTAGAGCCGACCGAACAGTTGCGCGGGGGATTGCGGGGCGGGCGAGGCGGCAACGAGCAGCGTTGACAGCGCGAGCAGCGCGTACCGCCGCATCAGGTAACGACGTCCGGTGCGCTACGGCCGGTGTGCTGCGCGATCCCCGCGATCGACTCGGCCGCAGCGATGATGCTGGCGAGCATCTCGCCGGTATCGCGGTCGAGATTGCCGCCGACTGGCTCGTAGCGTTCGAGATACACGCGGAGCGTGGCGCCTGTGGTGCCGGTGCCCGACAGGCGGAACACGACGCGGCTGCCGCCCTCGAACAGGATGCGGACGCCCTGGTTGCGGCTGATCGAGCCGTCGGTGGGGTCGGTATAGGCGAACTCGTCGGCGGCCTCGACGGTGAGGTCGCCGAACTGCTGGCCGGGGAGGGTCGCGAGGCTCGCACGGAGGGCGGCCATCAACGCGTCGGCGCGGGGTGTTTCGACGCCTTCATAGTCATGGCGCGCGTAATAGTTGCGGCCGAACTTCGCCCAGTGATCGCGGGCGATCGCGTCGACGCTCTCGCCGCGCACGGCTAGGATGTTGAGCCACAGGAGCACTGCCCACAGGCCGTCCTTCTCGCGGACGTGGTCGGAGCCGGTGCCCGCGCTTTCCTCGCCGCAGATCGTCGCCATGCCGGCGTCGAGCAGATTGCCGAAGAACTTCCAGCCGGTCGGGGTTTCGTAGGCTGGGATGCCCAAGGCCTCGGCAACGCGGTCGGCGGCGGCGCTGGTCGGCATCGAGCGGGCGATACCCTTGAGGCCGCCTGCGTAGCCCGGCGCGAGGTGCGCGTTCGCGGCCAGCATCGCGAGGCTGTCCGAGGGGGTGACGAAGCGATGCTTGCCGATGATCAGGTTGCGGTCGCCGTCGCCGTCCGACGCCGCGCCGAAATCGGGCGCGTCGGGCGCCATCATCGTTTCGTAGAGTGCGTGCGCGTGGACGAGGTTGGGATCGGGGTGGTGGCCGCCGAAATCGGGGAGGGGCTCGCCGTTGCGGACCGTGCCGGGCGCGAAACCGAGGCGGCGTTCGAGGATTTCCTTGGCGTAAGGGCCGGTCACCGCGCTCATCGCGTCGAATGCCATCGTCAGCTTTGCAGCGCGGATCGCGTCGAAGTCGAACAGCGTCTCCATGAGGGCCGCGTAATCCTCGACCGGGTCGACGACCTCGACGGGCATCTCGCCGACCATGACCTCGCCGTCGCTGTCGAGATCGATGTCGTCGGCATCGACGGTCAGCCAGCGGTCGATCTCGAGCGTCCGCGCATTGATCGCGTCGGTGACACCTTCTGGCGCGGGGCCACCATTGGCGATGTTGTACTTGATCCCGAAATCCTCGTCGGGGCCGCCGGGGTTGTGGCTGGCGGACAGGACGAGCCCGCCGATCGCGCCACGCTTGCGGATCATGTGGCTGGCGGCCGGGGTCGAGAGGATGCCGCCGCGGCCGACGATCACGCGACCGAAGCCGTTTGCGGCCGCCATGCGGATCGCGACCTGGATCACCTCGCGGTTGAGGAAGCGGCCGTCGCCGCCGATGACGAGCGTCGCGCCGGCCTTGTCGGCGACAACGTCGAACACGCTCTGGACGAAATTCTCGGCGTAGTTCGGCTGCTGGAAGATTTTCACCTTCTTGCGCAGGCCCGACGTGCCGGGCTTCTGGTCGGTATAGGGCGTGGTCGAAACGTTGCGGATCATGCGGGCTCCAGGAGCTTGGCGTATAGGTCGGCGTAGCGGCGGCCGCTCTCGTCCCACGAGAAGTCCGCGCGCATCGCGTTGCGCTGCAACATGGCCCAGCGATCGGGGCGTGCATAGAGCGCCATCGTTCGGCGCAGCGCGTGGCTGAGCGCTTCGGGCGTGACGCCGTCGTGCTGGACGCCGGTGGCGACCCCCGCGGCGATCGCGGCTTCGTTGGCGTCGATCACCGTGTCGGCAAGTCCGCCGGTGCGCGCGACGACGGGGATGCAGCCGTAAGCGAGGCCGTAAAGCTGGGTCAGGCCGCAGGGTTCGAAGCGTGACGGGATCAGGATCGCGTCGGCACCGCCTTGGAGCAGGTGCGATACGGGTTCGTCATAGCCGATCAGGACGCCGATGCGGCCGGGGTGGCGTTCGGCGGCGTTTAGGAACGCGCGTTCGAGCCCCGTGTCGCCTGAACCGAGCAGCGCGAGACGGCCGCCGAGCTGGATGAGTTCGTCGAGCGAGGCGGCGAGGACGTCCATGCCCTTTTGCCCGGTCAGGCGGCTGATGACGGTGAAGATCGGCCCGTCTTCGGTGTCCAAGGCGAACAGCGTTTCGATCGCGCGCTTGTTGGTGCGGCGGCGGGTAAGCGTGCGGGCGGTGTAGCGGGCGGGGAGGGCCGCGTCGGTCTCCGGGTTCCAGACGGCGGGATCGATGCCGTTGACGATCCCGGTGACGCGGTTGGCGCGGGCGTTGATCAGGCCTTCGAGGCCCATGCCGAACTCTGCGCGACGGATTTCGGCGGCGTAGGTCGGGCTGACGGTGGTGATCGCATCGGCGGCTTCGAGCCCGGCCTTGAGGTAGCCGACGCCACCATAATATTCGACGCCGTCGACTGCGAACGCAGCGTCTGGGAGCGCGAGTTCGGCGAAGATGTCGTAGCCGTAGCGACCCTGGAATGCGATGTTGTGGATCGTCACGACCGTCTTTGCAGGGGCGCCGGGGCCGGGGTCGTAGCGCAGATAGGCAGGCGCCATTGCCGCCTGCCAGTCGTGGGCGTGGAGGATGTCGAACGCGGAACCGGGGACGACGCCCGAAGCTAGGTCGGCTGCTGCTCTGCCCAGCGCGGCGAAGCGGCGCCAATTGTCGGACCAGTCCGCGCCCGTCGCGTCGCCATAGGGACCGCCGCCTCTGGCGAAGAGCGCGGGGGCGTCGAGGACGAGGAGCGGGTGGCCACCGATCCTGGTTTTCAGGATGCGTGCTTCGACGCCGAGGAGGTCTGTGTAGCGGTGTATGACTTTTGCGCGCTTGGTGACGTCGGCGAGCGCGGGATAGCCGGGGAGGAGGGTGGTTAGGGCGACGTTGTGCGGGGCCAGTGCGGCAGGGAGCGCACCTACAACGTCAGCGAGACCACCCGTCTTGATCAGCGGGTAAGCTTCGGAAGCAACCGAGAGGACGCGAATCATTTGCTCACGTCAGCGCGTCGATCATGGCTTTGGTCACGAGCACGACGCCGCTGTCGGTCCGGCGGAAGCGCAGCGCGTCCGATTCCGGATCCTCGCCCACGACCAAGCCGTCGGGAATCTCCACGCCGCGATCGACCACCACCTTCGACAACCGTGCGCCGCGACCGATCACGCAATGCGGCAGGATCACCGCCTGGTCGAGCATCGAATAACTATGCGCGCGGGTGCCGGTGAAGATCAGGCTGCGGTGGATCGACGAGCCCGAGATAATGCAGTCGCCCGACACGAGGCTCGACACCGCCTCGCCGCGGCGACCGTCGTCGGCGTGGACGAACTTGGCGGGCGGGGTGACTTCCGAATAGGTCCAGAGCGGCCAGCTGCGGTCGTATAGATCGAGCTTGGGCACCACGTCGGTGAGGTCGATATTCGCCTCCCAATAGGCGTCGACCGTGCCGACGTCGCGCCAATAGGCGTCGACTTCGCTGCTCGAGCGCACGCAGCTGTCGGAGAACCGGTGTGCGACCGCCTTGCCGTGCTTGACGAGGTACGGGATGATGTCCTTGCCGAAATCGCGCGCCGAGCCCGGCGTCTCGGCATCG
>JAYVRZ010000138.1:0-4112 GCA_043775965.1 Sphingomonas sp. | reverse complement strand
ATTCCCTCGCCACACAGCTCGGTCGCGCGCTGCAACATCGGCTGCAGATCCCGCGCGCGCAGTGCCTCGATCCCGAAATCGGCCAGGATCGACTGCTGGCGCAGGCGATATTCCAGTTCGCCTGCGCCAGGGGGGCTGTCGCCGCCGGGTGATTGCTCGATGACCGTCATTCGCCTCAGCGCGTCAGTTTCTTGTACGCCAACCGCGTAGGCCGATCGGCCGCGTCACCCATCCGGCGGCGCTTGTCCTCTTCGTACGAAGCATAGTTGCCCTCGAACCACTCGACGTGGCTGTCGCCCTCGAACGCGAGGATGTGCGTCGCGAGGCGATCTAGGAAGAAGCGGTCATGGCTGATGACCACCGCGCAACCCGCGAACGTCTCCAGCGCCTCTTCGAGCGCGCGGAGAGTCTCGACGTCGAGATCGTTGGTCGGCTCGTCGAGCAGGAGGACGTTGCCACCCTCCTTGAGCATCTTGGCCATGTGGACGCGGTTGCGCTCACCGCCCGACAGCTGCCCGACCTTCTTCTGCTGGTCCGGCCCGCGGAAATTGAACGCGCCCACGTAAGCGCGCGTCCCCATCTCCTGCTTGCCGAAGCGGAAGATCTCGAGCTCGTCGGAGATTTCCTGCCAGACGTTCTTGTTGGGATCCAGATCGTCGCGGCTCTGGTCGACGTAACCGAGCTTGACCGTCGAGCCGACCTCGATCGTGCCTTCGTCGGGGGTTTCCTGACCGGTGATGAGCTTGAACAGCGTCGACTTGCCCGCGCCGTTGGGGCCGATCACGCCGACGATGCCGCCGGGGGGCAGCGTGAAGTCGAGCCCGTCGAACAGCAGCTTGTCGCCGTACGACTTGGTCAGGCCCTTCGCCTCGATCACCTTGCCGCCGAGACGCGCGGGCAGCTGGATCAGGATCGCGGCCTTGCCGGCGACGCGGTTCTCCTGCTTCTCCATCAGCTCGTCGAACGCGCGGATACGCGCCTTCGACTTGGTCTGGCGCGCCTTGGGGGTCTGGCGCATCCATGCCAGCTCGTCGGCAATCGCCTTCTGCTTGCCCTGCTCCTCGCGCTCCTCCTGGCTCAGGCGCAGCGCCTTCTTCTCCAGATAGCCCGAATAATTGCTCTCATAGGTGTAATAGCGACCGCGATCGAGCTCGAGCACCCAGTTGACGACATTGTCGAGGAAGTAGCGGTCATGCGTCACGAGGATGACGTTGCCGGTATATTCCTTGAGGTAATTCTCCAGCCACGACACGCTTTCGGCGTCGAGATGGTTGGTAGGCTCATCGAGCAGCAGGATCTGCGGCTTCTCCAGCAGCAGCTTGCAGAGCGCCACACGGCGCTTCTCGCCGCCCGAGAGATTGACGACCGACGCATCGCCAGGCGGGCAGCGCAATGCTTCCATCGCCTGTTCGAGCTGGCTGTCGAGCGCCCAGCCGTCGACTGCGTCGATCTTGGCCTGGAGCTCGCCCATCTCCTCCATCAGCGCGTCGAAATCGGTGTCGTCCTGCGGGTCGCCCATCTCGGCCGAGATCGCGTTGAACCGGTCGACCAGGTCCGCGACGGGACGGACGCCGTCCTTGACGTTACCCATCACGTCCTTGGTCGGATCGAGCTGCGGCTCCTGCGCGAGATAGCCGACGTTGACGCCCTCGGCCGCCCACGCCTCGCCGGTAAAATCGGGGTCCATGCCCGCCATGATCTTCATCAAGGTCGACTTGCCCGAGCCGTTCGGGCCGATGATCGCGATCTTCGCCGACGGAATGAACTGAAGATGGATGTTGTTGAGAACGGGCTTGTTGGCACCGGGGAAGGTCTTCGACAGACCCTTCATGACGTAGGTATACTGGACGGCCATGTGGGTGCCGAGCTCCGTTCTGCTTAAGGGCGGGATTTGACGTGCGCAGATAGCGATGCGGCGGGCCGTTGGCAAACCGGGAGCGCCGCCATACGCTGCGCCCATGATGAATCGCACCCTGCTCGCGGCGCTGGCCGCCTCCGCCCTCACCTCTCCTCTTGCGGCGCAGCGCACCGCGGCCCCGCCGACCGCGGTCGACGCGAAGGTCGCCGCGCTGCGTGACAAGGCGCTGACCGACGACACGGCGTACAAGATCGTCGAGGGCATCACGACCGAGGTCGGCCCGCGGATGACCGGCACCGAGGCGGAAGCGCGCGCGCGGGTGTGGTCGGTCGCCAAGCTCAAGGCGCTCGGGTTCAAGAACGTCCGGATCGAGACCTACCAGCTCCCGGTCTGGCAGCGTGGCACCGAGAGCGCGGAGATCGTCTCGCCCTATCCGCAGAAGCTGCGGATCGTCGGTCTCGGTAATTCCGGCGCGACGCCGCCCGCCGGGCTGACTCTGCCGGTGACGTATTTCGCGAGCTACAACGATCTGGCGCTTGCACCGGAGGGCAGCCTGAAGGGCCGGATCGCCTTCGTCTCGAATTCGATGCAGCCGACTCAGGACGGTTCGAGCTACGGCAGCCAGGGCACCGCGCGTTTCGTCGGTCCCAATATCGCGTCGAAGAAGGGCGCAGCCGCGATCGTGATCCGCTCGATCGGCACCGATCAGGGCCGCGGACCGCATGCCGGCACGACCAATTTCGAGGCGGGCGTCACGCCGATCCCGGCGGCCGCGCTGTCGGTCTCCGACGCGGCGAACCTCGAACGCATGATCAAGCTCGGCAAGCCGGTGACGCTCCGCCTGATCCTCGACGATCATCAAGTCGGCATGCGCGAATCCGGCAACGTCGTCGCCGAAGTCCCCGGCACCGACCCCAAGGCGGGCATCGTCCTGGTCGGCGGCCATCTCGACAGTTGGGACCTGGGCACCGGCGCGATCGACGACGGCGCGGGCATCGCGATCACTGCCGCGGCCGCCAAGATCGTGATGGACAGCGGCCAGCGCCCCCGCCGCATGATCCGCGTCGTCTGGTTCGGTGACGAGGAAAGCGGCGGGTTCGGTGGTCTCGCTTATGCCAAGGCGCATGCCGACGAACGCCACGCGACAGCGGCCGAATCGGATTTCGGCGCCGATCGCGTCTGGCGGTTCGAAAGCAGCCTCCCCGATGCCGCCAAGCCGGTCGTCGATCGCCTAGCAGTCGCGCTCGCCCCGCTCGGGATAATCCGCGGCGCCGATGCTCCGCACGGCGGCACCGACGTAGGCCCGACGATCGCCACCGGGGTAGCCGGAATCGACCTCAACCAATCCGGCCTGCGCTACTTCGACTATCACCACACGCCTGAGGATACGCTCGAACGGATCGACCCCGAACAGCTTCGCCAGAACGTCGCCGCCTGGACCGCGATGATCGCGACGGTGGCCAATGCACCCGAAGAAATCGGTCCGGTCGTGCTGCAAAAGTGACCAGTCGCAGCAACCGAAATGTCATCGTTCTGCCGCAAACCTTGCGGACAGATGAATTTAGCGGATTGACCCCCCGCCGGGGTCCGCTATTTGACGTGACTTCGCGACGGCAATCGGGTCGGCCGCGAGTGAAACTATGCTTGGGAGCATTCGAATGAAGAAGATCGTTCTGATCGCTGCTGCCGCCGGCCTGATGTCCGTCGCAGCCTGCAGCAAGTCGCCAGAAGCCGCCGCCGTTGAGAACAACGCGGACATGCTGGCTGACAACATGGAAATGCAGGCTGACAACATGGACGCAATGGCGGACAACACCTCGAACGGCGTTGCTACCGACGTTCTCGAGAACGCTGCTGACAACATGAACGCTGCTGCCGACAACGTCCGTGACGCTGCCGACGCAAAGACCGACAACATGAACTAATATTCCATCGGGCGTTCGCGCCCGGTAGAATTTAGTGTCGGAAAGGGCGTTCCTTCGGGAGCGCCCTTTTTCTTTGTGTCTTTTGCCGTGCGCTCTTTTGCGAGATGCACGCTTGCGCTAACGCGGGCGCCGGTGGGGCCTGTAGCTCAACGGTTAGAGCTGGCCGCTCATAACGGCTAGGTTGCGGGTTCGATTCCTGCCGGGCCCACCAACCTCCCTTATGTCGCCGCCCGGAGCCCAAATCGCCCCGAGCGACGATCGCCGGATCAGCCGATCGGCAGGTCGAACAGCAGTTCGCGGACATAGCGGGCCGGCGGCGAGCCATGCGC
>JAYVRZ010000137.1:0-2441 GCA_043775965.1 Sphingomonas sp. | reverse complement strand
GAAATCGAAGGGAAAACGCCGAATGTCTTATCTCGCACCTACAGAATTCGTCACCAAAATGATCGATTCAGGCGAAGCGAAAGTCTTCATGTCGACCCGAGACACCTTGATCCGCGCGTATATGGCGGGTGCAATTCTGGCGCTGGCCGCCGCCTTCGCTGTCACGATCAATGTGCAGACCGGGCAGCCGCTGGCCGGCGCGGTTCTGTTTCCGGTCGGGTTCTGCCTCCTCTATCTTCTGGGGTTCGATCTGCTGACGGGCGTGTTCACGCTGGTGCCTTTAGCGCTGATCGATAAGCGCCCGGGTGTGACCATGGGCGGGGTCTTGCGCAACTGGACGCTCGTGTTTTTCGGCAATTTTGCCGGTGCGCTCACGGTTGCGTGGATGATGGCTGTCGTCTTCACCTTCGGTTTCAGTCAGGCTCCCGATGCGGTCGGTATGAAAATCGGTGTGATCGGCGAGAGCCGGACGGTGGGATATGCGGCGCATGGTGCGGCCGGGATGCTCACGCTGTTCATCCGTGGAGTGCTGTGCAATTGGATGGTGTCGACCGGCGTCGTGGCGGCAATCATGTCCACCACCGTCTCGGGCAAAGTCATTGCCATGTGGATGCCCATCATGTTGTTCTTCTATATGGGTTTTGAGCATTCCATCGTGAATATGTACCTGTTTCCCTCGGGCCTGATGCTGGGCGGTAAGTTTTCGATCATGGATTACATGATGTGGAACGAAATCCCCACGGTGGTTGGAAATCTGGTGGGTGGTTTGACCTTCGTTGGCCTGACACTCTATTCGACCCATGTGCGGACGGGCGCTAAGCGCACGCCAGTCAGGGCTCCCGTTTAATTCGCAAGGCGGGTCTATCGACACTGGGGAAGCGCAGCTGTTCGCGGCTGGCTTCCTTTGTTTTTTGTAGCAATGGAAAGTCCGGGCATGCGGCGCGATTTGGCTATTTCGATCGGGCAGCATTCCGACAAAGGCCGCAAGGAAACCAACCAGGATTTTCACGGTGCCCTGATACCCGTGCAACCCGCGCTCGGACTGAAGGGCATCGTGGTTGCCTTGGCCGATGGGATCAGTACGAGCAGTGTCAGCCGGATTGCCGCTGAGTCAGCGATCAAGGGCTTCTTGACGGATTACTATTGCACGTCGGATAGCTGGTCGGTGAAGACGTCGGCGCAGCGCGTGATAGCTGCGACAAATGCATGGCTCTATTCCCAGACGCGGCGCAGTCAGTATGCCCACGACATGGACAGGGGCTATGTCTGTACGTTCAGCGTGCTAGTGCTCAAATCGACGTCGGCTCACGTGTTTCATATCGGCGATTCCCGCGTCTACCGGATGTCGGGTCAATCGCTTGAGCAGCTGACAAACGATCACCGCATCGCGATTTCGTCCGAGCAGAGCTACCTGAGCCGGGCACTGGGCGCCAATCCCGAGGTCGAGATCGATTACAATGTGGTGGCGATCGAGCGTGGCGACATTTTCGTGCTGGCCACGGACGGGGTTTATGAGCACGCTGGGCCCCGCTTCGTCGCAAGCGCAATCAAAGAGCATGCGGCGGACTTGGATGGCGCGGCGCGCGCCATCGTCGCTGAGGCCTACGACAACGGCAGCAGCGACAACCTCACGGTCCAGATCGTCCGGATCGACGATGTGCCTGGAGCAGAGGCCGGCGAGGCCATCGGACCAGCATCCGATCTGCCAATGCCGCCTATGCTCGAGCCGCGTATGCTGTTTGATGGCTACACCATTGTCCGGCAGCTTCACGGGAGCAGCCGCAGCCATATCTTTCTTGCCATCGACAGCCTCAGCAATGAGAAGGCCGTTATCAAGATCCCCTCGGTTGATCTGCGCGATGATCCCAATTATCTGAAGCGCCTGATGATGGAGGAATGGATCGCCCGGCGGATCGACAACGGTCACGTCTTGAAAGGCAGCCCTCACCCGCGGACGAAGAACTTTCTTTATGTCGTGACCGAGTTTGTCGAGGGCCAGACCTTGACGCAGTGGATGATCGATAACCCCAAGCCGGACTTGGAGACGGTTCGCGGGATTGTCGAGCAGATCGCCAAGGGACTACGCGCGTTCCATCGCAAGGAGATGCTGCATCAGGATCTGCGGCCTGAGAACATCATGATCGACAAGGCGGGCACGGTGAAGATCATCGACTTTGGCTCGGTGCGGGTGGCGGGCGTTGCCGAGACGAGACCGCAGGACGCGGGCGAGGATATCCTGGGTACGGCGCAGTACACGGCTCCTGAGTATTTCCTCGGCGAAAACGGGTCGATGCAGTCGGATCAGTTCTCGCTGGGCGTGATCGCCTACCAGATGTTGACGGGCACGCTTCCCTATGGAGCCGGGATCGCGCGGGCGCGGACGCGATCGCAGATGGGCAAGCTTGCTTATGTGCCGGCCTCAGTGGTTCGTGACGACGTTC
>JAYVRZ010000136.1:0-3893 GCA_043775965.1 Sphingomonas sp. | reverse complement strand
TTGGTCCCTCGTTACTGCGACCTTGCCAATTGGGCCCCGGCCTTCGCCGGGGTGGTGTTGTGTGGATGGTGAGGGCAGCACTCGCCTCCTTGTTCTCCCGCGAAGGCGGGAGTCCAGTCTGGGTCCTCGCCTTCGCGGGGAAACAGTCTTTCTGGTCGGCTACAGCGTTTCCATGCGGCGTCTTGCTTCTGCCGCGATGGCTTTTCGGTCGCCGTATTCCGCCGGATCGAACGGTTCGGCGAAGCGGAGCGTCGCGACGAACGTACCTCTCCGCTTCAGGACGCGGGCGGCGTGGTGTTGGCCGGGTTCGTCGCCGACCCAGGCGAGTTCCCCGGTCGCCGCGCCATAGTCGATGCGGACGGGTTGCACGCGCACCCCGGGCGGCGGTGGGTCCAACGCCGCCAACAGCGCGGCCTTGAACGGGAGCAGCGTGACGCCGTCGCCCGTCGTGCCCTCGGGAAACAACGTCACCGGCCAGT
Organism: Sphingomonas sp.; assembly: GCA_043775965.1. GTDB lineage: Bacteria > Pseudomonadota > Alphaproteobacteria > Sphingomonadales > Sphingomonadaceae > Sphingomonas. The sequence goes on along the minus strand of JAYVRZ010000136.1, from coordinate 3,414 downwards.
CCTGTGCCAGTGCGTCGCGGATCTGCGCGATCTGGGCAGTCACCGCCATGCGGTCCGCGCGGCTGACGAAAATGGTGTGGTTCAGCGTGCAGAGCCAGCCTACCAGCGGGGCGCTGCGCAACTCGGACTTGGCGACGAACGCACTTCCCGTCGCGCCGGACAGGAGAAGAATGTCGATCCAGCTCAAATGGTTCGAGACGAAGACCACGTCGTGGCGCAGCGGTGTGCCGACCACGCGGGCCCGCGCACCGACAATCCGCGCGACGAGCCCCAGAAACCGCGGCGGCCAAGGCGATCTCCGCCCGAACAGCCGCCACGCTCCATGCAATGGCAGCGCCAGCATCAACGCGACCAGCAGCGCCGCCAACCGCGCGCCAAGGCGAACCCGGCCGATCGCGTCAGTCCTTGCGGGTGAGGGCGACGCCGTAGAGTTCCATACGGTGGTCGACCAGGCGGAAGCCGAGCTTCTCCGCGATCGCCTTCTGCAACTGCTCGAGTTCGGGGTCGACGAACTCGATTACCCTGCCGCTCTCGACATCGATCAGATGATCGTGATGTGCTTCGGGCGCCGGCTCGTAGCGTGCGCGGCCGTCGCCGAAATCATGGCGGTCGAGGATGCCGGCTTCCTCGAACAGGCGGACGGTGCGGTACACGGTCGCGATCGAGATGCCGGGGTCGATCTGCGAGGCGCGCTCATAGACCTTTTCGACATCGGGATGGTCGTCCGCCTCGGACAGGACGCGCGCGATGACGCGGCGCTGCTCGGTGATGCGCAGGCCCTTCTCGTTGCAGAGTGCTTCCAGATCGATCTTGCGCGGCATGTGTCGTTCCCTCGTTGAGTGCCATGTAGGGCCTCCGCGCTGTTGCGAAAAGGGATAGTGACTCGCAATAAGACTTAACCGTCGATAAGTTTCGAATATGTATGCGCGTCATACGCGACGCCGGTCTTGCCGCGGTAATAGGCACGACGCTCGCCGACCTTCGCGAAGCCGTGAGCCGCGTACATCCTGACCGCGTCGTTGCCGGCGCGGACCTCGAGATGGAGCCTGGCGATCGCCGCGGCCGAGCAGTCGGCGATCGCCGCGCGGATCAGCGCGGTGCCGACGCCGCGGCGGCGATGATCGGGCGCGACCGCGATCAGCAGGAGTTCGGCTTCGTCGGCGACGGTGCGGGTCATCGTGAAGCCGGCGGGGACATCGTCGACGAACGCGAGCGTCAGGTGGACGCCGGATAGCGCGAGCACGCCGAGGCACTGGCTACGCGTCCACGCCTCGCCGTAGCGCGGGTCGAACGCGTCGGTCATCAGCGTGTCGACGATGGAGAGGTCGCGCGCGTCGCCGGTGCGGAGCGTGACGGTTCGTGTCGCGGCCTGGCGGGTGGCCATCATTTGGGAACCGACGGCTTGGCATCGGGTGCGCGGCCGTAGATCGGACTTGGCGGCAGTGCGGCGTGTACCGCGGGGAGCAGGATCGCAGAGGCCGCATCGGGAAGCGCTTCGGTGAGGTCGATCGTGTCGTCGAGCGCGGCGAGCCAGCGGACGCCGTTGCCGACGGCGCGTCGTCCGGCCAGCGCGGCGAGCGCGGCGGCGGGCTTCAGCGATACCATGTCGGTTCGCGGCGACAGATCGGCGGAAAACGTTTGCATGAAGACTTCGCCATGCCCCCCTTCCATGACGACCGCAATATCGTGGGTTGGTCGGTCCGCAAAACCCGCCGCAGCGACGAGCGGGAGGGAGGAAAATCCGGCGATTTCCGCGCTCCAGCCGAGTGCGAGCCCGCGTGCGGCGGCGATGCCGACGCGGACGCCGGTGAAGCTGCCGGGGCCGCAATCGACGAGGATGCAGTCGGCTCTACCGCCGTCGGGGAGGTCGGCGATCATCGGGATGAGGCGCTCGGCATGGCCCCGACCGACGACTTCGTGCGCGCGGGCGACGATCGCGCCGTCGTCGATGAGGGCGACCGAGCAGGCGGCGGTGGATGTTTCGATGACTAGCGTTCGCATTGTCTATTCCGTCACATTCCAACGTCCGTCACCCCAGCGCAGGCTGGGGTCTCCCGGTTGGCGAAGGCCGTGGCCAGAACCGGGATCCCCCAGCTTTCGCTGGGGTGACGGTCTTTGGTAGGCGGTCAGGGCGAGCGCGCTCAAGCGATGCTGTTGAACTTCGCGAAGTCCGGGCGGGGCGAACGGCCGAAGATCGTCGCGGGGTCGCCGTGGCCGAGCGTCGAGATGAAATTGGTCCGTACCGCCGGCGTATCGTGGAAGAACGCGGCGTCGACCTTGCCCGCGTCGAAGCCGGACATCGGCCCGGTATCGAGCCCGAGCATCCGCGCGGCGATGATGAAATACGCGCCCTGCAGCGTCGAGTTGCGGAACGCCGAGGCCTCGCGCAGTTCGGCGTTGCCGTCGAACCACGATTTCGCATCGGCATGCGGGAACAGCTCGGGGAGGTGTTCGTGGAAATTGGTGTCCATGCCGATGATCACCGACACCGGAGCATTGAGAATCTTCGGCTGGTTCTGCGCGCTGCACGCGTCGGCGAGCTTCTGCTTCGATTCGTCGCTGACGCACCAGATCAGGCGCGCGGGAAGCTGGTTCGCGGACGTCGGACCCCATTTCATCAGGTCCCAGATCGCGTGCAGTTCGCTCTCGGCGACGGGCTCGTCGGTGTAGCCGTTATAGCTGCGGGCCTCGCGGAAGACGGCGTCGAGGACGGTGTCGTCGAGTTTGATCGGCATCAGACGGCTCTCACTTCGGTGACTTCTGGGACATAGTATTTCAGCAGCTGCTCGATGCCGTTCTTGAGCGTGGCGCTCGAAGAGGGGCAGCCGGCGCAGGCGCCCTGGAGCTGGAGGAAGACCTTGCCCTTGTCGAAGCCGCGATAGACGATGTCGCCACCGTCGTTCGCCACCGCCGGGCGGACGCGGGTGTCGATCAGTTCGCGGATCTGCGCGACGATGTCGGCATCGGCCGGGTCGTCGGTGAGGATCGCCTCGTCGCTCGGCACCGAGAAGCCGGCGCTCGCCGGGCGGAACAGCGGCATCGCGGCGGAGAAATGATCGAGCAGGATCGCGAGCACGTCGGGCTTGAGGTCCGACCAGGCGGTGCCCGGCGCGGCGGTGACCGAGACGAAATCGCGGCCGAAGAACACGCCGGTCACGTCGCCGAGACCGAAGATCGCATCGGCGAGCGAACTCGCTTCGGCTTCCTCGGGGGTGGCGAAGTCGCGGGTGCCGGCTTCCATGACGGTGCGTCCCGGCAGGAACTTCAGCGTCGAGGGGTTCGGGGTGGATTCCGTTTCGATGAGCATGGGCAGCATGTGGCCCGGCGGACGCGGAGGATCAAGCGCGGAACGGGAAACGGATTCTTTCGGGGGGTGAGACAGGTTCCACTGGAGAAGGAGCATGTTCTCGCGCG
>JAYVRZ010000135.1:0-4011 GCA_043775965.1 Sphingomonas sp. | reverse complement strand
GTTCATCACCGTCCCCCAATTGGGCCCCGGCCTTCGCCGGGGTGGTGTGGTAGCCGCGGGGTGGTGTGGTAGCCACGGGGTGGTGTGGTAGCCGCGGGGTGGTGTGGTAGCCGCGGGGTGATGTGGTAGCCACGGGGTGGTGGCCAAGGGTTAGGGGACCGCGAGCGTACGCTCGATGGCTCTCTCACAACCAAGGTCGGGAACGCGCAAAAGGCGGTGGCGTCCCGGCCAGCGGAAAGTTCTGTTAACCAGTCCGGGGCTATACGAGGACCGCCCGCCACGCAGAGGATGACCCGTGCGCATTACCGAACTTCATCCGACCCCCACCGGCGCCGAACCGCTCGATATCCCGGCCGAATTGCTCGACAGCGTCATGCGCCATCAGAGCCATTTGGCGAGCCTGGTGACGAGCTTGCGCGCTGCGGGTCTGTCCGAGGACATGGTCGAGACCAGCGTTCGCACGCTTGTCGACAGCTATGCGGACGAACTGACGGTCGCGATCCGCGGGATGATAAGGGCGCCACTCCATGGATGACGCCCGGCTGTACGACGACGATGCGCGGATCGCGGCGCTGCACCGTCTCAACGTGCTCGATACCGCCGCCGAAAAACCGTTCGAAAAGATCGTGACGCTGGTGCGTACGGTGCTGGCCGTGCCGATCGCGACGGTGACGCTGGTCGATCGCGATCGGCAGTGGTTCAAGGCGCAACGCGGCCTCGATCGCCAGGAAACGCCGCGCGCGATCTCGTTCTGCACGCACACCATCCAGCAGCGCGAGCCGCTGATCGTCGAGGATGCGCATCTCGATCCGCGCTTCGCCGGCAGCCCGATGGTGGTCGGGCCGCCGCATATCCGCAGCTATGCCGGCATCCCGTTGCGCACGCCCGAGGGCTATAATGTCGGCTCGCTTTGCGCGATGGACACGCGCGAACGTCGGTTCAGCCCCGCGGACATCGCCATCCTCTCGAATTTCGCCAATATCGTCTGCGACGAACTCGAGTTGCGGATGATCGCGCAGGTCGATCACCTGACCGGCGCGCTCACCCGGCGCGGTTTCGTCGAACAGGCCGAACGCGAGATCGCCCGGTCCCGCCGCTACGATCGACCGAGTAGCTTGGTGATGCTCGACGTCGATCACTTCAAGGCGGTCAACGATACCTATGGCCACACCACTGGCGACCAGGTGCTGCACCAGCTCGCCCGGCTGGCCGAGGCCACGCTCCGGCCGATCGACGTGTTCGGGAGGCTGGGCGGCGAGGAGTTCGGTATCCTGCTGCCCGAAACGGACGCCGACGAGGCGCTGGTCGTCGCGGAGCGTCTGCGCGAGGCGATCGCCGCGTTCCCGATGCAGCTGTCGAACGGCGCGACGCTCAAGGTGACGGCCAGCTTCGGTGTTGCCGTGCTGGCGCCCAGGATGACTTCGGTTGCGACCTGGATCGAGCAGGCCGACACCGCGCTCTACGCCGCCAAGGCCGGCGGTCGGAACTGCACGAGGCTGGAATTGGTCGAATAGACACCGACGCCGCCGTCAGAACAATATCGGCGGCGTCGATTTGACCCGCGGCTCAACGCTGCGAGTGGTGGCCCTTCAGCTCGTCGCCGACGATCCGCACCACGTGCAGCACGTTGGTCGACCCAGGCGTCCGGAACGGCACGCCCGCCAGCACGATGACCCGGTCGCCCGCCTTCGCCATGCCGTGACGCAACGCCATCCGCTTCGACTTCGCGACCATGTCCTCGAACGATTCGACGTCGCGGGTATGCACCGCGTGCGTCCCCCACAGCAGCCCGAGCCGCCGCGCGGTATCCTGGTTCGGCGTCAGCACCAGCAACGGCACCGACGGACGTTCCCTGGCGATACGCCGCGCGGTCGAGCCCGAGGTCGTGAAGCAGATGATCGCCACCGCCGACACGGTCGCCGCGATGTTCTTTGCCGCCTCGGCGAGCGCATCCGCGGTCGTCGGATCGGGCTTCATCACGGTGAAGTGCATGCGGTCGCCGTGCTCGGGATCGCCCTCGACCGACACGCCGATCGCATCCATCATCGCCACCGACTCGGTCGGCCACGCCCCCGCCGCGCTCTCGGCCGACAGCATGATCGCGTCGGCACCGTCGTAGACCGCAGTCGCGACGTCGGACACTTCCGCACGGGTCGGCGACGGCGAGGTGATCATCGATTCGAGCATCTGCGTCGCCACGACGACCGGGCGACCCATCCGCCGCGAAACCTCGACGATGCGCTTCTGGAGCGGTGGCACGGCCTGGGGCGGCATCTCGACGCCCAGATCGCCGCGCGCGACCATCACGCCGTCGCACGCGTCGACGATCTCCTCCAGCCGCTCGATCGCCGCCGGCTTCTCGATCTTCGCCATCAGCGCCGCCTTGCCGCCGATGAGTTTCCGCGCTTCCCACAGATCTTCCGGGCGCTGAACGAACGACAGCGCGATCCAGTCGACGCCCTGGTCGACCGCGAAGTCGAGGTCGCTGCGGTCCTTCGCGGTCAGCGCCGCCATCGGCAGCACGACGTCGGGGACGTTCAGCCCCTTGCTGTTCGACAGCGCACCGCCGACCTCCACGCGTGTCGTGATCTGCGTCGGGCCGTGCGAGACGACCCGCAACACCAGCTTGCCGTCGTCCAGCAGCAGGCGCGCGCCGGGCTCGATCGCCGCGAAGATCTCGTCGTGCGGCAGTTCGACGCGGGTCGCATCGCCGGGCGTCGTGTCGCGGTCGAGCACGAAGGTCGACCCCGTCTCCAGCACGGTGCGCCCGCCCTCGAACCTGCCGACGCGCAGCTTGGGCCCCTGGAGATCGGCGAGGATGGTCGAGGGGCGGCCATAGTCCTTTTCAAGCGCGCGGATCGCCTGGATCACGGCGATCTTGGACTGCTGGTCGCCGTGGCTCATGTTGATGCGGAAAGCGTCGGCGCCGGTGCGGAACAGCGTCGCGATCATCTCGGGCGTGCTGCTCGCGGGGCCGAGCGTCGCGAGGATGCGGACTTTCCGCGAACGGGGTGCGATGGCCATGGTCATGCGTGCGTTTCCTGGGGAAGGTCTTTGCCGCGAAGGGCCTTAGCCCCTATCTGCGCACGATCAACCACGGAGCGTATAAATGACCCCCGATCGCCTCGATACATTGGACGATGCCGTTGCGGCACAGGCGTTCCGCCGCCTGATCCGGCACCTGCGCCATCGCGACGACGCGCAGAATGTCGACCTGATGGGGCTCGCCGGGTTCTGCCGGAATTGCCTGTCCGACTGGGTCGAGGAAGCCGGCGACCTGTCGAAGGATGCCGCGCGCGAGACGGTGTACGGGATGCCGTATGCAGAGTGGAAGGCGCACCACCAGGGCGACGCGACGCCCGAGCAGCTCGAGCGGATGCGGGTGAGCGTCGCGAAGAACGCGGTCGCCTGAGCCCAACATGGTTGAGCCGAACACGGTAAACGCCTAGACGCCGCTTCGCACCCAATTCGGCATGATTCACGACGTCGCAAGGCGGCGGTCACCGGTGCGGGCTTGTATCTCGATTGGCTTTTGGGCCAGCGCGTGGCGCTGGCGAGTGGGGAATTTTCGATGTCTGACGAACGGCAACACGGCATGGGCGGCGGCGCGGTCGCCGCGGACGAACTGCGCCTGCTGATCGAGCGCGCCGAGCGTCTCGAAGAAGAGAAGAAGGGTATCTCGGACGACATCAAGGACGTGATGGCCGAAGCCAAGGGCCGCGGCTACGACCCGAAGGCAATCCGCAAGATCCTGTCGATCCGGAAGAAGAAGAAGGAAGAATATCAGGAGGAGGAGGCGATTCTCGAGGTGTATCTCCAGGCGCTGGGGATGATCTGAGGATCGACTGACCGTTCACGGTGCCTCTCGCTCGATACGTCATCGGGCTACGCGGAGAGGCACCGCATTAACCTGCTTGCTGTACCGGTAGAGAATGCTTCTCCCGATTTTCGCGGCCTTCGTTCTGCTCGTGATCGTCAACGTGATCACTGTCGCGGCGTTCGCGATCGACA
>JAYVRZ010000134.1:0-15801 GCA_043775965.1 Sphingomonas sp. | reverse complement strand
GGTTGAGCGCCGAGGGCAGGATCGCACACCTGTTTTGCGAACTGAACACGCGGCTCGAGATGGTCGGGCTGGCGAAGGACGGGTGTTTTGCACTGCCGATGACCCAACCGGATATTGCGGAGACTAGTGGGTTGACGGGGGTCCACGTCAATCGCGTGCTCAGGACTTTGCGGGAGCGCAACCTGTTGATATTCAAGGGCGGCGACGTGCGTATTCTGGATCTGAAAGGGCTGGCATCCGTTGCAGAGTTCGAACCGCAGTATTTATACGGCACCCGCGACTGAAAATCACGGTACCGGACCGATATTCGCGGGCTTCGCGCACCGGGAGAACGAGACGATGGTACATCCTGAGAACATGCCGGGAACAGCAGCCGCGGAAAACGGCGAGGTGACGCTTGACGGACCGGCCGGCGTCGCGGTGACGATGACACCCGATGCGGCCGAAGAAACAGGACGTCGGCTGATCGCAGCGGCCGCCGAGGCCCGCACGCAAGATACCCAAGGTTCACCGGACTGACCCCATTGGCGGCGGGCGTTGACGGCAGGCATTGGCGGCGGGCGCGTTCGCTGCTTTAACGTACGCATGCGCATTTCAGTCATGCTGGCGCTTGCCGCCACGTCGCTCGCCGTCCCACTCGGTGCGCAGGAGCCGCGCGAAACCCGTTCGCCGACACCGTACGAAGCGGTCGACCCGTTCATCGGCACCGGCGGGGAAGGCCACACCTTCCCCGGCGCCAGCGCACCGTTCGGCATGGTGCAGCTCAGTCCAGACACCGATACGTCGTGCGAGATCCGCAAATGCTACGGCCACGCAGCAGGCTATCGCTACGACGACCCCACCATCCAGGGTTTCAGCCACACGCACTTCTCGGGCGCGGGCCATTCCGATCTGGGCGACGTGCTGGTGATGCCGGTGTCGGGACCGACGGTTCCGCTGGATCCCGGCGATCCGGCACGGCCAGGTTCGGGCTATCGATCGCGGTTCGTGCACGCGACCGAGGTGGCGCATCCCGGCTATTACGCGGTGACGCTGGACGACGCCAAGGTGCGCGCGGAAATGACGGCCGGTACGCGGATCGGCGTTCATCGCTATACCTTCGGCGCGGGAGCGGACGCGCACCTCCTCATCGACCTGCGCAGTTCGCTGTACAATTATCCGGGCAAGATATCCTGGTCGTCGTTGCGGCTGATGCCCGACGGGACGCTGACCGGCATGCGAGAGACGCGCGGCTGGGCACCGGGGCGCAAGCTGTTCTTCGCAATGCGGTTCTCGGCGCCGATCTCCGGCCACGCCTTCGTCAACCGCGAGACCGACATCCCGTACAAGGGTTTCCAGGGCCCCAGCCGAGGCTCGGATGCGGCCGCGGAGATACTCGGTCGCGCGCTCGAGGCACGGCTCGATTTCGGTACGCTTGCCAGGCCACTTGAAGTCCGCGTCGCCCTGTCCGGCGTCGACGAAGCAGGTGCGATCGCCAACCTCGCCAGCGAACCGGGCGATTTCGACGCAGTTCGCGCGGCCACGCGGTCGGCCTGGGACAAGGCGCTCGGCGCAGTCGCGATCGCAGCGGCCAAGCCGATACGGACCAGTGTCTACACCGCGCTTTACCACACTTTGCTGGCGCCGAGCGTGTGGGGCGATGCCGATGGGCGGTTCCGCGGGCCCGACGACCAGGTGCATCTTGCCGACGGCTACACCTTCCGCTCGACCTTCTCGCTGTGGGACACGTTCCGCGCCGAGCACCCGCTCCTCACGCTGATCCAGCCCGAGCGCACCACCGACGATGTCGTCCGCTCGCTCGTCGCCAGCCGGGAGTTCAGCCCCTACGGCATCCTGCCGGTGTGGCAGTTCGCCGGGCGCGAGACCTGGACGATGATCGGCTATCACGCGGTGCCGGTGATCGCCGACGCGTATCTGAAGGGCCTGCGCGGCTACGACGCCGACGCCGCGCTCGACGCGATGGTCGCGAGCGCGGAGTACGCGCCCTATGGCGGGCTCGGCGAGTATATGAAGCGTGGCTACGTCCCGATCGACAAGGAACCCGAGGCGGCATCGAAGACAGTCGAATATGCGTATGACGACTGGACGATCGCGCGGATGGCGCGGTCGCTCGGGCGCATGGATGTCGCGGTGCGGTTCGAGAAGCGCGCGGCGAACTGGCGCAACAGCTTCGACCCGAAGACCGGATTCCTGCGGGCGCGCAAGGCCGATGGCAGTTTCCGCACGCCGTTCGATCCGACCGCGATCAATTACGGGTCGGACTATACCGAGGGCAATGCATGGCAATATTCCTGGTTCATGCCACACGACCAGGGCGGGCTGTTCCGCCTGCTCGGCGGCGACGCGAAGGTTGTCGCCAAGCTCGACGCGATGTTCGACTTCGACAATTCGAAGGTGGATTACAGCCATGCCGAGGACATTGCCGGGCTGATCGGCCAATATATCCATGGCAACGAACCGAGCCACCATGTCGCCTATCTCTATGATTTCGCGGGCAAGCCGTGGCGTACGCAGGAGCGGCTGAAGCAGATCGTCGACAGCCAGTACAAGCCGACGCCGGATGGGCTTTCGGGTAACGACGATCTCGGCCAGATGTCGGCATGGCTCGTGTTCACCTCGCTCGGTTTCTATCCGGTCGCGCCGGGTACGGGCGAATATGTGATCGGCCGCCCGTTCGTATCCCGCGCGGCGATGACGCTGCCCAACGGCAAGGTCTTCACGGTAATCGCGGACGGGCTGTCGGACACCAACCGCTATGTCGGTCGCGTGACGCTGAACGGCGTGCCGCTCGCCAAGAGCGTGGTTACGCATGCGCAGATCCTGGGCGGGGGCGAACTGCGATTCACGATGCAGCCGACGCCGAACACGCGCTGGGCGACCGCGAAGAGCGCGCGGCCCTATTCGATGACGCCGTATTGAGCGTGTTCTGCGCTTTGGATGCCGCCACCCAAATCTTGTTCTCCCGCGAAGGCGGGAGCCCAGTCTGGGTCCCCGCCTTCGCGGGGAAACACGGTGTGATGCGGTGGGCTTTCCCGCACCGCCCCGACACAGGGTTCCGCCACGCAACTTTATGTCTATGATGGCGTGCACATCGACCGGGAGTTCAATGTGCAGTTTCTATACCTGGCCGCCAGTGCAGCCGCACTGATGGCCTCCACCTCCGTCGCAGCGCAGATCGCGCCCGCCGTGTCTCCAGCCGCCAATCCACTGCTGGCCGACTGGACCGGCCCGACCGGCGGGGTGCCGCCCTGGGACAAGGTTCGCCCCGAACTGTTCCCGCAGGCGTTCGAGATAGCGCTTGCCGAACGTGCTGCGGAGTACCGCAAGATCGCCGACGATCCGGCCAAGCCGAGCTTCGCCAATACGATCGTGCCGATGCAGCTGGCCGGCAAGCGGTACGGCCAAGTGATGACGCTGTTCGGCGTGATGACCGGCAACATGAACACGCCCGCGTATCAGAAGCTCGACCGCGAATGGTCGCCGAAATTCTCGGCGGCATCGGATGCGATCACCTTCGACAAGCCGCTGTTCGCGCGGATCGAGGCGATCTACGCCGGGCGGCAATCGAGCGGGCTGAATGCGCAGCAGGTGCGCCTCGTGACGCGGATCTACGACAGCTATGTGCGGCAGGGCGCCAAGCTGACGGATGCGCAGAAGACGCAGCTTTCGCAGTATAACCAGCAGCTTGCGACCGCGTTCTCGACCTTTGGTGAGAAGCTGCTCGCCGACGAGAGCAAGGCGATTGCGGTTACCGACGAAGCGCAGTTGGCCGGGCTGCCCGACAGCGTGAAGGCGGTCGCGAAGGCCGCCGCCGCCGAGCGGAAACTGGCGGGCTGGGCGATCGTCAACACGCGCTCGGCGGTCGATCCGGTGCTGACCTATGCCACCGACCGTGCGCTGCGCGAGAAGGTGTGGCGCGCGTTCGTCAATCGCGGCGATAACGGTGATGCGAACGACACCAACGCGACGATCGCGCAGATCGTGAAGCTGCGCGCCGACCGCGCGCATTTGCTCGGGTTCAAGACGCATGCCGACTGGCGGATGCAGGACACGATGGCCAAGACGCCTGCCGCGGCGATGGACCTGATGATGCGCGTCTGGCCCGCCGCGAAGGCGCGCGTGGCCGAGGAAGTCGCGGATATGCAGAAGGTCGCCGGCACGTCGCTGACGATCGAGCCGTGGGATTACCGTTTCTACCAAGAGAAGGTGCGGAAAGCCCGGTACGACCTCGATCAGGCCGAGCTGAAGCCGTATTTCGAACTCGGCAACATCATCCAGGGATCGCTCTATGCCGCGAACCGGCTGTACGGGCTCAACTTCAAGGAGATCACCGGCACCGTTCCGGTGTTCGAGTCGAACATGCGCGTGTGGAGCGTGACCGACAAGACCGGCAAGGACGTCGGGCTGTTCTACCGCGACGATTTCGCGCGGACTGGCAAGCGGTCGGGGGCATGGGCGAACACCTATCGTGGCCAGCGGGGGCTCGCGCCCGCGCAGCTCGTGCTGTCGTCGAACAACAATAATTTCGCGAAGGGCGCGCCCGGCGAGCCGATCCTCATCAGCCTCGACGATGCGCAGACGCTGTTCCACGAGTTCGGCCACGCGATCCACGCGATGCTCCAGAACGTGTACTATCCGGGGCTCGCCGGTACGCCGCGCGACTTCGTGGAATATCCAAGCCAGGTGAACGAGCATTGGCTGCTGACCCGCGACGTGCTCGACAAATATGCGCGGCATTACCAGACCAAGGCGGCGATGCCGCAGGCGTTGCTCGGCAAGATCGAGAAGTCGCGGACCTTCAACCAGGGCTTTGCGACCACCGAATATCTGTCGTCGGCGATCATCGACATGAAGATCCACACCGTGCCCGATGGCGTGATCGACCCGGACAAGTTCGAGGCCGCGACGCTCGCCGAGATCGGCATGCCCAAGCAGTTGGTGATGCGTCACCGCGTGCCGCAGTTCCAGCACCTGTTCTCGTCGGACAGCTATTCCGCGGGCTATTACAGTTACTTGTGGTCCGAGACGATGGATGCGGACACCTTCGCGGCGTTCGAGGAAGCGGGTAGTCCGTGGGACAAGGCTACGGCTGACCGGTTCGCGAAGATCCTGCTGTCGACGGGTAACGAAACCGATCGCGCCGAGGCGTATCGCGCGTTCCGCGGTCGCGATCCGGATGTGAACGCGCTGCTCAAGAAGCGTGGCTTTGCGACGCAGCCTGTAACGGGGGGGCTAAATGATGACGAGCACGACGATTGCGCCTGAGAAAAACCACCGCCTGAAATCGATTCTCGGCGGATCGGCGGGCAACCTCGTGGAGTGGTTCGACTGGTACGTCTATTCCGCGTTCGGGCTGTATTTCGCGCCGGTGTTCTTTCCGAAGGGCAATTCGACCGCACAGCTGATGAGCGTCGCGGCGGTGTTCGCGGTCGGCTTCCTGATGCGGCCGATCGGCGCGTGGGTGATGGGCATCTATGCCGATCGCCACGGGCGAAAATCGGGCCTGACGCTGTCGGTGACATTGATGTGCGCGGGCTCGTTCCTGATCGCGATCACGCCGGGGTTCGCGACGATCGGCTGGGCTGCGCCGGCGCTGCTGATCCTCGCGCGGCTGATGCAGGGGCTTAGCGTCGGCGGTGAATATGGCGCGAGCGCGGTGTATCTGTCGGAAATGGCGGGCAAGTCGCGGCGCGGTTTCTTCTCGAGCTTCCAGTACGTCACGCTGATCGCCGGGCAGTTGCTCGCGCTCGGTGTGCTGTTGCTGTTGCAGTCGACGCTGGACACGGCCCAGCTCGACGCCTGGGGCTGGCGTATTCCGTTCGCGATCGGCGGCGTGCTCGCGCTGGTCGTGTTCCGCATCCGTCGCGGGTTGCTCGAGACCGAGAGCTATCAGAACGCCAAGTCCGACGGCACGCCGAAATCGAGTGGGTGGCTGTTGTTCAGCAAATATCCGCGCGAGGCGTTTACCGTGCTGCTGCTGACCGCGGGCGGTACGCTCGCCTTCTATGCCTACACCACGTACATGCAGAAGTTCCTGGTCAACACGAGCGGGTTCAGCCGCGAATCCGCGACGCTGATCATGACCGCGGCGCTGGCGTTGTATGCGGCGTTCCAGCCGGCGGCGGGCGCGTTGTCCGACCGGATCGGGCGCAAGCCGCTGATGGTCGGGTTCGGGATCGCCGGCGTGCTGTTCACCGTGCCGATCTTCACCGTGCTCGAAACCGCGACCAACCCCTATCTGGCGTTCGGGCTGGTGGTCGGATCGTTGTTCATCGTCACCGGCTACACCGCGATCAACGCGGTGGTGAAGGCGGAGCTTTTCCCCGCGCACGTCCGCGCGCTGGGCGTGGCTTTGCCCTATGCGCTGGCGAACACGATGTTCGGCGGGACGGCCGAGTATGTCGCGCTGTGGCTCAAGAACGAGGGTATGGAGCGGGGTTTCTACTGGTACGTCACCGCGATGATCGGCGTGTCGCTGATCGTGTATCTGCGGATGAAGGATACGCGGGCGCACAGCCGGATCGTCGAGGATTGATCTGACCTGATTCCTCTCCCCGGAGGGGAGAGGGAGCAGAACTAGCGGGGCAGCTCGATGATCGCGTCGAGGCCGCCACCGGCGCGGTTCACCAGGCGGATCTCGCCGCCAGCCTCGCGGACGATCGCGCGTGCCAGCGCCAGCCCCAGGCCGATGCCCCCCGTCTCGCGATTGCGCGAACTCTCCAGCCGGGTGAAGGCGTCGAACACGTCGCCCATCCGGTTCTGGGGAATGCCGGGGCCCTGGTCGGCCACGACGATCGCGACGCAGCGTGCGTCGGCTTCGATCCGCACCTCCGCCGACGTCCCGTATTTGATCGCGTTCTCGATGAGGTTGCGGACCGCGCGGCGGATCAGCGACGGGCGTAGATGCATCCGCAGCCGGTCCGCCTCGACGAAGCTCACGTCGCTGCCGATATCGCGAAAATCCTCGACGACGGCGTCGACCAGTGCCGCGAGGTCGACGTCGGTCAGCGGCTCGCTGGGCCGCCCGAGCCTGGCCAGTGACAGGATGTCGTCGAGCGTGCGGTTCATCTCCGCCACGGTATCGATCATCCGCGCGCGATCGGTATCGTCCTCGACCGACTCGATGCGGACGCGCAGCGCGGCCAGCGGCGTGCGCAGGTCATGGCCGATCGCGCCCAGCATCCGGTCCTTCTCGTCGAGCATTCCCGTCACGCGCAGCCGCAGCGCGTTGAATGCGGCGATCAGCGCGGCGACGTCGTCGGGCCCTTCCGGCGGCAGGGGGGCGCTGGGCTCGCCGGGCCGGAATCGCTCTGCGGCGACGCGCAGGTCGCGCAATGGCCGCGACAACCGGCGGACGATCCACAACACCGGCAGCAGCACGATGATGTAGAGGATCGCGGTCTGGCTGAGCAGCGCGATCAGCAGGCGATACCCCGGTTGCGGCCAGGGGGCGGTGACCGTGAGCCAGCCGCGGCCGGGCTGTTCGACCGCGATCAAGAGCGCGCTACGGTCACGGTCGCCGTGGCGGTCGCCATGGGAGTCGGGGCGGTCGTCGTCGGCGGACCAGGGGCGCAGTCCGGTATCGATCCGGCCCACCTTCACCCCCTGCTCGGCGAGTTGGCGGCGCAGTTCCGCGGCAACCTCGGGATGGCGTTCGTACGTGACCGGCGGGATCGGATCGGCGGCAAGCCGGCGAACGCGCCCGCGATCCGCCGTCAACGGACGACCGGCATGCGCCTCGCGGTCCAGCGCGTCGGCGATCCGCGTCGCGACCGGGCGGGTCGCCTGCAACAGGCGGAATTCGATCCGATCGCGCACGATCAGTCCGAAGTTGATCGCCTGCGCCACGAACAGCGCGAGCGCGATCAGCAGCGCCATCTGCCCGGCAAGGCTGCGCGGTATCAGGCGCAACCGCATCACCGTCGCTCCATCACGAGGGATGCGTCACAGGCGGGGCTTCACAGACGGGCGACTTCACAGGCGGGTGACTTCGGCGGCCAGCGTGTAGCCACCACCCCAGACCGTCTTGATCAGTTCCGGCGTCTTCGCATCGGCCTCGATCTTGCGGCGCAGAGGGCTGATCTGGGTGTCGATCGCGCGATCGAACGCGGCAGCCTCGCGGCCTTGAGTGAGGTCGAGCAACTGGTCGCGCGTGAGTACCTGGCGTGGGCGTGTCACCAGCGCGAGCAGCAGATTATACTCGCCGGTCGACAGCGGCACCGACACGCCCTCGCGGTCGACCAGCGCGCGCTCGCCGGATTTCAGCACCCAGCCGGCGAAGCCGTACGAACTGCTCTCCGGTGCGTGCTGGCGCGATCCGCCCGAACTGGCGCGTCGCAGCACCACCTTGACGCGCGTCGCCAGTTCGCGCGGCGAAAAGGGTTTCACGACATAATCGTCCGCGCCCATCTCGAGCCCGACGATCCGGTCGGTTTCCTCGGCCCGCGCGGTCAGCAGGATCACCGGCACGTCGCTGGTCGCGGCGATATGGCGGCAGAGCGACAGCCCGTCCTCGCCCGGCATCATGATGTCGAGAATGACGAGATCGATCGCATAGGCGGTCAGCCGCGTCCGTGCCGCCTCCGCATCGCCCGCCTGCGTGACGCGGAACCCCTGTTTGGTCAGGTACACGGCCAGCGGCTCGCGGATCGAGCGCTCGTCGTCGACGAGCAGCAAATGCGGCATATCTCCCATGGGGTCGACGTCTAGCATGGTGCGTGTCCAGGGGAAGCACCGGTCCGATGCTTCCCCGTGTCCCGATCAGTTGGCAGGGATGGGCGCCGGAGCGGTAGCAGCGCGACCGCGACGTTCGCGACGGTCGACCCTGCGCATCTCCGCCTGGTTGGCGCGTTCGGTCGCGTCGATCGTGCCGTCGTGATTTGCATCGACACGGTCGAAACGCTCGCCGGCGCGCGCCTCGAAGTCCGCCCTGGTCATGCTGGCATTACCCTCCGGGCCGTTGAAGCGCCCCATGCCACCATGCTCGGAAACACCCGCGGAAGGAGCGGCGCCATCGCCACCGCGCGCGATCATGCGGTCGTGGATCGCGGCGCGGTACGCCTGCATTTCCGTCGTCCCGATCAGACCGTCATGATTGGTATCGATCTCGGCGAACCGTGCATCGGCCTGTGCCAAAGCCTGGACGCGAGTCTGGTTCGGGGCGGCGGCTGGCATGGCCTGCGCGGTGCACGCGGCAGCGGTGAACCCGGTTGCCGCCAACGCGAGGGTTAGGATGATCTTACGCATCGGAAGGTCTCCGGTCGGCAGGACGATCCTCACCGAACGATGCGCTTATCGCCCAGACCTGTGCCAAGCGTTTGCCGGGCCGCCGGAAAACTGTCGCAAGATGTGTCGGATCAGGCGAAGATCGCGACGCTCTGCATCTGCTCGGCGATCGGCGTACCATCGGCATTCCATATCGCCATCTGCTGACTCGAGCTGCCGTCGCGCGTGTAGTCGGTGGTCGCGCGGAGCAGCCACCAGCCGTCGCGGGTCGTCGGCTGCGGGCCGAGGACGTTGAGCAGCCACGTCATCGAACTGAGCGGCGCTGGGCCGCCCAGCAGCTTCAGCGCGGCGGGCGGCAGGCAGTCGGCGAGCGCGATCAGTTCGACCATCGGGTCGAGCCCGTCGCGCTCGACCAGTCGCGCCCAGCGCAGCCATTCCGCGGCCCCGACGCCGTCGTCGCGCCGATCGAGCAGGTCGAAGTTGCGCGAGAACGCGACCGCGCTGTGCCCGCGGAACGTCTCGGTATCGGCGCTGGGCATCGGAAAGTCCGGTGCGGTTCCCGTCTGGTGATCGACCCGCGACGTCACCGCGGCCATGAACACGAACGTCGCGCGTAGGCCCAGGCCGGCGTCGCTTTCTACGTCGACCTGCACGAACGCCGCGTTGCGCCCGCGCCGCAACCGGCTGGCGCGGATCGTGATGGCACCCGACAAAGGCCCGATGAACGACACCTGCGCGGACCGCAGCGGCGGCAGGTCGGTATCCGAATGCTGCGCGGCATGGAGCGCGAGCGCGGCGGAGAACCCGCCATAGGCCGTGCGTCCCTGAAGCCAGTTCTCGGGCACCGTCCCGCGCCAACCGCCTTCGATCGGCTGCAGCGCGTCGATCGCCTGTTTCAGACTGGTCATGCGCCGGCTCCCACCAGACGATCACGGAGTTCGCGCTTCAGCACCTTGCCGATCGCACTGCGCGGCAGCTCGTCGGCGAGGTGCAGCGCGGATAGCCGCTGTGTCTTGCCGAGTTGCGCATTCACCCATGCGAGGATCGCGGAGGCATCTTCGCGCGCGCCCGCTTTCGGGACGTAGAAGCCGACCGGTGTCTCGCCCCAGGCTTCCGACGGCGTGCCGATCACGGTGCAGTCGGCGACCGCGGGATGCTGCGCCAGTACCGCCTCCAGGTCCGAGGGATAGATGTTGAACCCGCCCGAGATGATCAGGTCCTTCTTGCGGTCCATCAGCTGCAGGAACCCGTCCTCGTCGAACCGGCCGACGTCGCCGTGGCGGATGTAGCGATTGCCCTCCGCGTCGTGCCATTCGGCATCACGCGTCGCTTCGGTGCGGCCGTGATAACCGTTCATCATAGCCGGGCTGCGGCCGACGACTTCGCCCATCTCTCCGGGGGCGACCTCGACGCCGTCGTCGTCGATCAGGCGGATCTCGTGGCCGGGCATGGGCTGGCCGACGGTGTGGAGCTTGGTCGGGTTGGCGGTGGCGTTGAGCGCGCAGCTCGCGCCCCCCTCGGTCATGCCGTAGAATTCAACGAGGACGCCCGGCCAGCGCGCCAGTATTTCGGCCTTCAGCGCGGCGGAGAACGGAGCGCTGGTGCTGGTCTTGAAGCGGAACGCCGACAGGTCGAAAGCGTCGAATTCGGGAAGCGCCATGATCCGCTGATACTGGACCGGCACCAGCATGGTGTGCGTCGCGCGATATTGCTGCGCGAGTTCGAGATACGCGCGTGCCTCGAATTTCTTCATCAGCACCACCGTGCCGCCCCAGCCGAGCGTCGGCAGGACGCTCACCAAGGTCGTGTTCGAATAGAGCGGCGTGGCGATCATCGTCACTGCGGTGTCGAACCCGGCGGCGGTGTTCCGCGCGATATGCGCCCAGCGCATCGCGTGGCTCTGGACGATGCCTTTCGGCGTGCCGGTGGTGCCCGACGAGTAGATGATGTTGAAGGCGTCTTCGGGTGCGATCGCGACCGGGGTCGGCTTGGCGCTTGCGGGCGCGAGCCAGTCGCAGAAAGCTTGTTCCCCCGCGAAGGCGGGGGGGCAGTCTGGGCTCCCGCCTTCGCGGGAGAACAGGATGGGGCTGGCTGCCAAAGGTTGCCCTTTGAGAGCCAGCGCATTCTCCGCATCGAGGAACACGATCGGCGCGCCACTATCGGCAATCATCGCCGCGATCGACGCGGGCGTCGCGGATGGCGCGATCGGGGTCGCGACGCAGCCCGCCCGTACCGCACCGAGGAATGTCGCCGCATAGTCGGTGGAAGCCGATGCGACGATCGCGACCGCCTGACCCGGCGCCACGCCGTCGCGCTGCAACGCGGCCGCGACCCGGTCGATCAGCGCGTCGAACGTGCGATAGTCGATACTGCCCTGCGCGTCGGCGACCGCGATGCGCTCGCCCCGCTCGCGGGCATGTGCGTGGATCAGGTCCGGTAAGGTGGCGAAGCCGGTGGCGAGCATCTCTGCAGCGGTCGTCATGACGGCATCGCTAGGCGAACGCGGCGGGCAATGCCATACGCGATCTTCGAAACGTCAGCTGAGGAGAGACGCGCTTGCTGTTCTACGATAGCGCACTGCCCGCGCCCAACCCGCGCCGCGTCCGCATCTTCCTCGCCGAAAAGCATGTCCGCGTGCCGATGGCGCAGATCTCGATCCCCAAGGCGGAGCACAAGGCCGACCCGTTCCTCGCGGTGAACGCGCTGGGCCAAACGCCGGCGCTCGCCTTCGACGATGGCCGGGTGCTGACCGAGAGCGTCGCGATCTGCCGGTATTTCGAGATACTGCACCCCGAGCCACCGATGTTCGGCCACGGCGCGCACAACATCGCGGAGATCGACATGTGGACGAGGCGGATCGAACTGCGCCTGATGACGCCGCTGTCGATGGTCTGGCAGCACACCCATCCCTGGACCGCGCGGATCGTGACGCCGCAATATACCGCGTTCGGCGAAAGCCAGCGTCCCCGCGTGCTGTCCGCGATGGCCGAGTTCGACCACGCGCTCGACGGCCGCGAATGGCTCGACGGCGAGCGCTATACGATCGCCGACATTGTCCTCCTCACGACGATCGATTTCGCGAAATTCGTAGGCGTAGGCATGCCAGACGACCTCGCGCACCTGAAAGCCTGGCACGCCCGCGCGTCGGCACGCCCGAGTGCGCAGGCATGAGCGACGCCATGAAAGGCAAGGTCGCGATCGTCACGGGTGGCGGCACTGGGATCGGCGCCGCGGTCGTCCGCCGCCTGGCGGCACGGGGCGTGGCGTGCGTCGTCAACTACGCGAGCAGCCGCGACGAGGCCGAGGCGCTGGCCGCCGAAGTGGGGCGGGGCGCGGTCGCCGTGCAGGCGGACATAGTCGATGACGCCGCCTGCCGCGCGCTCGCCAAGGCCGCGACGGACGCGTTCGGCCGGATCGACTTCCTCGTCAACAACGCCGGCCGCACGAAGTTCGCCGCGCACGAGGATCTCGACGCGCTCGATGCGGAGGACTTCGTCGACATCTACCGGCTGAACACCGTCGCGCCGTTCCAGATGGTGCGGGCCTGTGCGCCTGCCTTGCGCGAAAGCCCGTTCGGCGCGGTCGTCAACGTGGCCAGCGTCGCAGGCGTGTTCGGGATGGGATCGTCGGTCGCCTATGCCGCGTCGAAGGGCGCGCTCGTGACGATGACCAAGAGCCTGGCGCGCGTCCTTGCGCCCGCCATCCGCGTGAACGCAGTTGCACCCGGCTATGTCGCGACCGGCTGGTACGAGAAAAGGCTTGGCGACGAAGGGTTCGCAAAGCTCAACGCGAAGGTGGCGGGGTCGGTGCCGATGGGCTTTGCGACCGGGCCCGACGACGTCGCTGGCCCGATCGAAATGCTGCTGGATCCGCTCAGCCGCGCGATGACCGGCGAAGTGCTGTTGCTCGACGGCGGCGGGCACCTCGACGTCGCGATGTCGCGGCGGCCGGGCCGGGAGGGTTAACCACCTCGTTTCACGCGATGATCAGCCGTGCAGTCGTATCACGACGCGATTGGTGGATCGACTCGGGTCGGACACGGCGGCGGGAAAACGAGGGCGCGATGCACAGACTGATGATGATGGCGATCGGTTGCAGCATGCCAGGGATGGCGATCGCGGCCGCAACGCCCGTAGAAACCGACGTGATCGTGCCGGCGCATACCGAAGTCGTGCTCAGGCTGAACGAGGAAATCGGATCCGATCGCGCGCGGCAGGGGCAGCTCGTCCCAGTTTCGGTCGCGCGCGACGTGATCGTCGATGGCGCGGTTCTTATCCCGCGCGGCACCGCCGGAACGGGCGAGGTGGTCTACCGCAGCGGTAAGGGCGCGTTCGGCAAGTCGGGCAAGGTCGACGTCGCATTGCGGTCGATCGATGTGGGCGGCCGCAGCGTACCGATCATGGGTCGGTACCATGCCGCGGGTGGTGGTCGTACGGGCGAGACGATCGGCACGATTATCGTCGGTGGCGTGATCGCGGGCGCGTTCGTCACGGGGCGCCATGCGGTCTTCGAGGAAGGCCATGAATTCACCGCCTTTACCGGTGCGGCAACGCGAGTCGGACGGCCCGCGGTTCGGATGGCGCGCTTCGTACCGCCCGTACCGAACGGAATGCCGATGGCGGCCGGATCGTTCGTCCAGACCGCCGCGCATCAGCCTGCGCCAACCCCAGGCTATGGCGGACGCGCCACGCCTACCGTCGCGCCGGTCTACACCGTGTCGGGCAGCTTCGAGCAACGGCTCGCCGCCGCCCAGCCCGTTCGCGGAGGGGATCCGCGACTGGGCTGGACCATCAGCGACTAACGGCCCCCCGCATTCGGCCCCCCCCCCCCGAATCCGGTGGCGACTAGCGGGTCGCGGCGGTCTGGCCGAACAGCATCTTCTTGGCGTCTTCGGTCATCGGCACGCTGCTGTCGTTGACCGCCTTGCCCTTTTCATACGCGGCGATGGTTGCGGGTCGTGCGGCGATCGAGTCGAACCAGCGCTTCACGTTCGGGAAGTCCTCGAGCCGCTGACCTTGCGCCTCGTACGGCACGATCCAGGGATAGGCGGCCATGTCCGCGATCGAATAGTCGCCGGCAATGAAGTCGCGACCTTCGAGCCTGCGATCGAGCACGCCGTACAGTCGATTGGTTTCCTTCACATACCGATCGATCGCATACGGAATCTTCTCGGGGGCATAGCGGTTAAAATGATGGTTCTGCCCCAGCATCGGGCCGAGTCCGCCCATCTGCCACATCAGCCACTGGTTCACCGCAGTCCGTCCGCGCAGGTCGCCGCCGCCGAACCGTCCGGTCTTTTCCGCCAGGTACAACAGGATCGCACCGGATTCGAAGACGGTAATCGGCTGCCCACCGCCGGTCGGCGCGTGATCGACGATCGCCGGCATCCGGTTGTTCGGCGCGATCGACAGGAAATCCGGTGCGAACTGCTCGCCCTTGCCGATGTTTACCGGCTTGATGGTGTAGTCGAGCCCGGCTTCCTCGAGAAACACAGTGATCTTGTGGCCATTCGGCGTGGGCCAATAATGCAGGTCGATCATGTTGGGCGTCTCCAGCGATTGCGCGGGCTTGAGATGGGGCGGCACCCGCGACCGAGCAAGCGGCGACCCGGCAATGCCCACGCCTCGAACTCGAACCGAACTCGACGAAACAAGATGCTTTGCAATCCCGAAGTAATGTGCAAAAGGCTGCCATACCGGACCTTCAGATGAAAATCGAAGCGACCGACCGAGTTTGGAGAGGGGATCAGGCGGGAGGCTGGCAAATGGCCGGACCTCCCGCCATCCTTCCCAACCTCTGCCAAAATCCGCTGTCCAGCGCCGATCTCCGAACCACGCGCTGCAAAACCGTAGCGTTTTGCAACGCGCTACGTGCTTGACGACTCCCTGGGCGAGGTATCTATTCGAATATACGGTACGGCGCCAAAGATGCTCCGGCCGAACAGGGAGAGAGATGTGGCCAAGCAGCGCTATTTCGCCGCGTGCGCGTTTTCCGTGCTCGCATTTGCAACGATTTCACCGGTCGCCGCGCAGAATACCAGTCCGCAGCAGGCGCCGGTCATAGGCGAGGGCGAGCAAGCGCCGCCGGCTGCCGCGAGCGCCGATCAGCAGACCGCCGACATCATCGTCACCGCGCAGGGACGCGCGCAGGCGCTGTCCGACGTGCCGGTCGCGATTTCCGCGGTTTCGGCAGAAACGCTGCAGAATTCGGGCGCGAACGACATCCGCCAGCTGAACCAGCTCGCCCCGTCGCTGCTCGTGTCGTCGACCGGCTCGGAGGCGAACGGCTCGGCACGAATCCGCGGCATCGGCACGGTCGGCGACAATCCCGGCCTCGAAAGCTCGGTCGCGGTCTTCATCGACGGCGTCTATCGCTCGCGCTCCGGCATCGGCCTCAACGAACTCGGCGAGATCGACCGGGTCGAGGTGTTGCGCGGACCGCAGGGAACGCTGGGCGGGCGCAATTCGTCCGCGGGCATGATCAGCATCTTCAGCAAGGCGCCGTCGTTCACCGAATTCAGCGGTGGCGCAGAGGCAAGCTACGGCAATTACGACTATTATCGGATCGCCGGGAACG
>JAYVRZ010000133.1:0-4746 GCA_043775965.1 Sphingomonas sp. | reverse complement strand
TCGACAAGCGGCGATCATCGACCGGCGCGTGGCGCATTCCTGAATCCCGCTTGCTCTGGCTCGCCGCACTCGGCGGCAGCCCGGGCGCGTTCTGGGCGCGCAATCGCTACCGGCACAAGACACGGAAGCAACCGTTCGTCGGTCGGCTCCAGCTCATCGCAATGGTACACGTCGGCGTCCTTGCAGGTCTCGCCATCGCGTTCGCATTCTAGGTTCGGCAACCGGCAGCGTCATTGCTGCACCTGAAACTTAGGTGTATTGCCGTTATGCAACATTGCATCGGGGGGCAAGCATGCGGGTATTCTCGGGAATCGCGGCGGCATTACTGGTCACTGCTCCCGTCGCGGCGCAATCGGTTGAGGTCGACGCCCAAAAACTAGGTCAGCGTGCCGAGGCGTTCATCCAGGTCCGCAACCAGTTCGACCAAGCGGCCATGATCGCGATGATGGCACCCGATTACCAGGAGGTGTCCCCCGTCGGCGAGGTCGACTCCCGCGAGCGCGTGATCGGCTTCTACGCCGCCGACAAGAAATCCGCCGCGCCGCCTATGACGATCACGGAAACGGTGGCCAGACCGGCCGGCACGATCGGTGTCGTCACGATGCGGATCGCCTATACGATGCCCGGCAAGGACGGCCAGATGCAGACGCGCGCTATACGGGCCTGCTTCGTCGCGCGACGGGTCAAGGGCGACTGGCAGTTCGTGACGCTGCAGTTCACCCCGATCCGCGGCTGACGGCTAGGCCGCTTCCGCTGGTAGGGTGGTCCAGCCCAGCCCCGGGATCGTGATCGAGCGTTTGCCGGCCAGATCCGTGCGGCACACGATCAGTTCGCGGCTTTCGATATACCCGATCAAACGCTTCACCCGGCCGAGCGAACTCGTGCCGTAGGTCGCGGCGATGCGCGCGTCGGAGGGGCAGGGCTCGCCCTCGCGCGCCGCCCGCGCGACCAGCAGGAATGCGCCCAGCATGTCGTCGGGGAGGCCGCTCGCCACGTCGAGCGCCGCCGTCCACGCCTCGTCGGTCATGTCGAAGATTCCCGCGCGGGCGCAGCTCAGGCGGCGGACGAAACCGGGCAGGTCGAGCGGCGGCTTGGCGAGGCCGCCCATGCGGCAGCGCACCTGGAAATCCTGGAACAGCACCGAGGGCGGGCGGAGCGTCGATTCGGGATCCTCGACGATCGCGCGGAAGACGTCGGCGTATACCGCCTCGACCTCGTCGTCGGTCTTCTCGGGCGGCGGCGGTGCGGCGGTGCGTGGCTCGGGCGGACGCGCGATGCCGTCGAGCAGCTCCTCCGCCGGCACGCGACGCGGGCGCGAATCGAACATCAGGCCGAGTTCGGGGGCGTCGACCACCGGTTCGGACAGCAGGTCCTGCAAATCCATCGGCGCGGCACTGGGGAGGGGGGTGAGCTTGGGGCTGCCGCTACGTGCGGAGGTTGCGACGTCGCCGATCTTCACCGTGATCGGCCGCCGCGACACCGCCGGCCCGAGCGCCATGAACGTGCCGCGCTGGAGATCGCGAATCGCCTCGGCCTGGCGCCGCTCCATGCCGAGCAGGTCGGCCGCGCGCGCCATGTCGATATCGAGGAAGGTGCGGCCCATCAGGAAGTTCGAGGCCTCGGCGGCGACGTTCTTCGCCAGCTTCGCCAGCCGCTGCGTCGCGATCACGCCGGCGAGCCCGCGCTTACGCCCGCGGCACATCAAATTGGTCATCGCCGCCAACGATGCGCGACGCACCTCTTCAGAGACTTCGCCACCGGTCACGGGCGCGAACATCTGCGCTTCGTCGACCACCACCAGCACCGGATACCAATGCTCGCGCGGCGCATCGAACAGCGCCGACAGGAACGACGCGGCGCAGCGCATCTGGCCCTCGACCTCGAGCCCTTCGAGGCTCAGCACTGCCGACGTGCGATGTTCGCGCAGCCGGGTGGCGATGCGCGCGATCTCGCGCTCGCTATAATCGCCTGCCTCGATCACGACGTGGCCGTGTGGCCCCGCGAGCGTCACGAAATCGCCCTCGGGATCGATCACGATCTGCTGGACGTGCCCCGCCGATCGCTCGAGCAGACGGCGCAGCAGGTGCGACTTTCCCGAGCCCGAATTGCCCTGCACCAACAGGCGCGTGGCGAGAAGTTCTTCCAGGTCGACACCGACGGCGATACCATTGCCGTCGGTGCCCATATTCACGCTAACCGTCATGCCGCGCGTTTGGCAGGTGCGGGTGTGTGGGAGCAAGGAGTCTTTGCGAGGGGCGGCTATTCGGCGTCGCAGTCCTCCCCCGCCAGGGGGAGGTGGCAGGCGCTTGCCTGACGGAGGGGGCGGAAGGGTAACCTCTGTTCCGCGTCCTCCCCCTCCGTCACCTTCGGCGCCACCTCCCCCTGGCGGGGGAGGATGAGTAAGGCTCCGTCACCTTCGGCGACACCTCCCCCTGGCGGGGGAGGATGAGTAAGACTCCGTCGCAGATCCGGCTTTGCGCACTGGCATAATCCGCAATCCCGGTTAGGCCACCGTGCATGGCCACCCACTCCCCGCTCGCCGATCTCTCGCAACGCCTGCTCGGCAAGGCGCCGGGCGAGCTCGACGACGAGGAACGCCGCGTCCTCGCCGGGATCGAGGCGGGGACTACCGTCAGTCGCGATGCCGCCGACGTGTCGGACGAGCGCTCCAGCTACGGCGACCGGCTGGCGGACCGGGTCGCCGCGGTCGGCGGGTCGTGGGGGTTCATCATTGCCTTCGCCGTTATCCTGTTCGGCTGGATGATCCTCAACTCGGACATTCTCGGCCATTTCGGGATGGCGTTCGATCCCTATCCCTACATCTTTCTCAACCTGATGCTGTCGACGCTCGCGGCGATCCAGGCGCCGGTGATCATGATGAGCCAGAACCGGCAATCGGCCAAGGACCGCCTCGCCGCGAGCCTCGACTATGAGACCAACCTGCGTGCCGAACTCGACATCCTGCGCGTGCACCACAAGATCGACCACCTGGTGCTGGACCGGCTCGACGCGATCGAGGGCAAGATAGACGCCCTTGCGGGCTTGGGAACCGACGGTCTGGCGAAATCCGCCACCGACGCCTAAGAGCGGGCCCATCAGCTAAAGAGGCACCGATGGCAGGCCATTCCAAATACAAGAATATCATGTACCGCAAGGGCGCGCAGGACAAGAAGCGCTCGTCGGCGTTCAGCAAGCTCAGCCGAGAGATCACGGTCGCGGCCAAGATGGGCCTGCCCGACGTCGACATGAACCCGCGCCTGCGCGCGGCGGTGAACGCGGCCAAGGCGGCGTCGCTCCCGAAGGAGAACATCCAGCGCTCGATCGACAAGGCGAGCCGCGGCGACGCGGAGAATTACGAGGAAATCCGCTACGAGGGCTTCGGTCCCGGCGGCGTGTCGCTGATCATCGAGGCACTGACCGACAACCGCAACCGCACCGCGACCAACGTGCGCGTCGCGGTCGGCAAGAACGGCGGCAACCTCGGCGCGGGCGGTTCGGTCAGCCACGCGTTCGACCGCGTCGGGCTGATCTCGTATCCGGCGAGCGCGGGCGATGCCGACACGGTGTTCGAAGCGGCGCTTGAGGCTGGCGCCGAGGACGTCACGTCGAGCGAGGACGGCCATGAGGTCTGGACTGCGCAGGGCGACCTGCACGAGGTGGCCAAGGCGCTCGAAGCCAAGCTCGGCGAGGCGGAAGGCGCAAAGCTCGCCTGGCGTCCGCACGTCATGGTCGCGGTCGACGCGGACGACGCAGCGACCTTGTTCAAGCTGATCGACGCGCTCGACGACGACGACGACGTGCAGACTGTCTGGGGCAATTACGAAATCTCCGACGAGATCATGGAGTCGCTCGGCTGAGATGAAGAAGGTGGGTTCACGCGGAGACGCGGAGACGCGGAGAGTTGCGCTTCGTGGGATCGCCTTCCGCGCCAGCGGCCTCGAACCTGTCGGCCAGCCCGATGAAGTGACAGTCCCGCTGACGCGAGACGAGGCCACGGATACGACACCTCCGCGTCTCCGCGTCTCCGCGTGAACCAACCTTCTTCCTTCTCATGATCATCCTCGGACTGGATCCCGGCCTCGGCACTACCGGCTGGGGCGTCATCCGCGCCGATGGCAACCGGCTGAGCCATATCGCCAACGGGCAGATCAAGACCGATCCGTCGATGGCTCTCCCCCGCCGCCTCACCGCGCTGTATAATGCGCTGATCGACGTCATCCGCACCGAGCGCCCCGACGGCGCGGCGGTCGAGGAGGTGCTCGGCAACACCAACGCGCAGTCGACGCTGAAGTTGGGTCAGGCGCGCGGCGTGGTGCTGCTGGCGGCAGCGGGGGCGGGGCTGCATATCGGCGAATACCACCCGTCGACCGTCAAGAAGGGCGTCGTCGGCACCGGCGGTGCGGACAAGAAGCAGATCCAGGCGATGATGGCGGTCTTGCTGCCCGGCGCAAAGCTCGCCGGCCCCGATGCCGCCGACGCGCTGGCGGTGGCGATCACCCACGCGCATCATGTCGCCAGTGCCGCGGCGCTGGCGCGACGAACGGGAGTAGGCGCATGATCGCGCATCTGAAGGGGCGTCTGGATTCCACCGGCATCGACCACGCGGTGATCGACGTCGGCGGCGTCGGCTATCTGGTCGGTGCATCGGCGCGCACGCTGTCGGCGCTCGGTCCGATCGGCGAGGCCTGCACGGTGTTCACCGAATTGCTCGTCGGCGAGGATTTCCAGCGGCTCGTCGGCTTCTCC
>JAYVRZ010000132.1:0-8910 GCA_043775965.1 Sphingomonas sp. | reverse complement strand
CCCGCCAGCGCACTCACCCCCCCCCACCACCACCGGAACACCAATCGGCAACCGCATCACCAAAACCCCGCACTAGCGGTTCGCCCCGCGCGTCCCTATTCCAGACGGCATGAACCTCACCGCCCTCGACATCGTCGTCCTGCTTGCCGTCGCCGGGTCGGCGATACTCGGGCTCGTCCGCGGGTTCGTGACCGAAGTGCTGTCGATGTTCGCCTGGGTGGCGATGGTGGCGATGCTGAAGCTGTTCCACATCCCGCTCGCCGCCGCGCTGTCGCCGATGATCGGCACGGTCAGCGGCGCCGCGGTGCTCGCCTTCGCGATCATCACCGGCGTGACCTATATCGGCGGACGCCTCGTCGCCAACGCGATCGGCGCGCGCACGCGGACCTCGATCCTCGGTCCCGTCGATCGCGCGCTGGGCTTCGGGTTCGGCGCGTTGAAAGGCCTGATCCTCGCCAGCCTCGTCTTCCTGCTCGCGACCCTCGTCCTCGACACGATGGGCGGCGGACGCTCGCATCGGCCGACCTGGATGACCACGTCGCGCACATACCCTCTGCTCAACGCCACCAGCGCCAGCATCGCCGATTTCGTCGACCGCCGCCGTCGCGGCAAACCCGTCTTCGGCGCCAGCACGCCGCCTTCCTCTTCCGACAACGCAAGCGAGCCGACGACATGAGCGCGCCCCTCTACAATGCCGAGATCCTCCGCCTCGCCGCCTCGATCCCGCACCACGCACGCCTGCCCGAGCCGATGGCCACCGCCGAGCGCCGCTCGCCGATCTGCGGCAGCCGCGTGACGGTCGACGTCGCGGTCGACGACCAGGGCCGTGTCAGCGAAGTCGGCCTGCTGGTCCGCGCCTGCGCGCTCGGCCAGGCGTCGTCGTCGCTGCTCGCCGCGAACATCCTCGGCCGCACCCCCGCCGAACTCGCCGCCGCGCGCGACACAGTGACGGCATGGCTTGCGCGCGAAGGCGATGCGCCCGATTGGCCGGGCATGGACATCTTCACCCCCGCGCTCGACTACACCGCGCGCCATCCCTCGATCCGGCTCGCGTTCGAAGCGGCGGCCGAGGCAGCCGCCGAAGCCGCCGACACCGCCGCAAAGGCGAAGGTCTGATGGCCGAAGCATCGCCCTCCCTCTTGCGGGACGGCGTCGTGCTGCTCGGCTTCGGCCTGATGTTCGTGCTGCTGTTCCGGCGGCTCGGGTTGGGCGCGACCCTGGGCTATCTCGTCGCGGGCGCAGTGGTCGGGCCGCATGTCCTCGGCCTGGTCGGCGATGCGGAATCGAAGCTCGGGTTCGCCGAGCTCGGCATCACGCTGCTGCTGTTCATCGTCGGCCTCGAGCTCAATCCGACGCGGTTGTGGCGGATGAAGGAGGAGATCTTCGGCCTCGGCCTTCTCCAGGTCGCGGTCTGCGGACTCGCGATCAGCGCGATCGTCTGGATCGGGGCGAAGTTCTCGATTCCCGCGGCGTTCGCGCTCGGCCTCCCGCTGGCCCTCTCGTCGACCGCGCAGGTCCTGCCGATGCTGCGCTCCTCGGGCCGGATGCGGACCCCGTTCGGCGAGCGCGCCTTCTCGATCCTGCTGTTCCAGGACCTCTCGATCGTGCCGCTGATCACGATCGTCGCGGCGATGAGCCGCAACCCGGCCGACGCGCATGCCCCTCCGGGCTGGCTGCTGGCAATCTACACCGTGCTCGCGGTCGGCGGTCTGATCGTCGCCGGGCGCTTCCTGCTCCGCCCGTTCTTCCGCCTGATCGGCAATCTCGGCGAGCGCGAGATGTTCGTGTTCGCAGGCCTGTTCACCGTCATCGCCAGCGCCGCGATCATGGAATGGCTCGGGCTCTCGACTGCGCTCGGCGCGTTCATCGCCGGCGTGATGCTCGCGGACAGCCCGTATCGCCATGAGCTCGAAGCGGACGTCGAGCCGTTCCGCTCGATCCTGCTCGGGCTGTTCTTTCTCGCGGTCGGGATGGTGCTGGACCTCCACGCGATCGCCGAGCGCCCGCTGTTCGTGATGGCGATGGCCGCCGCGCTGATCCTGACCAAGACCGGCGTCATCATGCTGATCGGCATGGCGTTCAAGATGACGTGGCGCCAGGCGTTCGCGCTCGGCCTGTTGCTCAGCCAGGGCGGCGAGTTCGGCTTCGTGCTGTTTGCGCAGGCGCAGGCCGGGCTGCTGATCGAACCGCAGGCGGCCAGCCTGTTCGGCGCGATCATCACGCTGTCGATGGCGACCACCCCGTTCCTGATGGGCATCACCAAGCGCTTCCGCACCGAACCGATCGCCAAGGACCAGGAGCGCGACGGGCCGAAGACCGATGGCTCGAACGCGATCATCGTCGGCTATGGGCGCTTCGGCCAGACCGTCGGTCAGATGCTGCTCGCGCAGGACATCCCCGTCACGCTGATCGACACCGACATCGAGATGATCGACATCGCCGGCGAATTCGGCGCGAAGGTCTATTATGGCGACGGCACCCGGCTCGATCTGTTGCGCCAGGCCGGCGCGTCGGAAGCCGAGCTGATCTGCTTCTGCATGGACGGCGACCAGCTCGAACCCGACACGATCGAGGGCATCCACGAGGCGTTCCCGAACGCCGCGATCTACGTCCGCGCGTTCGATCGCCGGGCGCTGGTCAAGTTGAAGAACACATCCGCCGAATATGTGATCCGCGAGGTTCTGGAATCGGCGGTGAAGATGGCGCGACGCGCGATGAGCGGCCTCGGCGTCGCGACCGCCGACATCGACCGGGCGGAAGATATGTACCGCGCGCGCGACAAGGAGCGGCTCCAGCTCCAGATCGATTCGGGCGACATGCGCGCCGCCCGCGCCGAAACCGCCGAGCGCTTTCCTTGGGGGAACGACGCGAAATGATCATCGCGATTCTTGCAGCACTGTCCGGCGCGATCGCGGTCGCGGCGGGGGCATTCGGTGCACACGGCGCAAGCGGGCCGGCGGCGGAGTGGTTGAAGACCGGCGCGCAATACCAGATGGTCCACGTCGTCGCCGCGCTCGTCGCGATCCGCATGGAGGCGAGGGGGCCGGCATGGCTGTTCGTGATCGGCGGCGCGCTGTTCGCCGGATCACTCTACGGCCTGGCAGCGGGCGGCGGGCGATGGCTCGGCCCGATCACGCCGATCGGCGGGGCGCTGCTGATCGGCGGGTGGCTTTGGCTGGCGTGGAGCGCGCGGGGCTAACCAAGTATTGTTCACCCGCGAAGGCGGGTGCCCAGTCTGGGCACCCGCCTTCGCGGGTGAACACGCTTTGGGTGGTGGCGTTGGCGATCGTCCTCGTCGCTCTCGCTCTCCTCCGCCCGGTAGACCACGACGAATCGCAATACGTCGCTGCCGCCGCGTTGGCCGCGCGCGGCCTCGTCCCCTACCGCGACTTCGCCTATCTCCAAACCCCGCTCCAGCCACTCATGTTCGCGCCCATCGCGTGGTTTGCCGGCATCTGGACCTGGCCCGCGCTCCGCATCCTCAACGCGCTTCTCGGGCTCGCGACGATCCTCGCGGTCCACCGTGCCGCGCGCATCGGCGGCGCCGGCACGCGCGCCGCGACGCTGGCCGCCGCGCTGTTCGCGACCTGCGACATCCTGCTCTTCAGCATCGGCACCGCGCGCAACGACGCGCTCCCTGCCGCCTGCCTGGCGCTCGCGCTGCCCGCTATCGTCCGCACCGCGCGCGACCAGGCGCGCCGCCGCGACGCGGTCGTCATCGGCCTCCTGCTCGCCGCCGCCACCGCCGCCAAGATCTCCTACGCGCTCCCCGCACTGATTTACGGCGCCTGGACGCTCTTCGATCGCAACCGCCGCCCGTGGTGGACGCTGCTCGGCGCGGTGCCGGTCGCGATCCTCGTCGCCGTGCTGTTCGCCGCCGCACCGGACGGGTTCCTGTTCGGCGTGCTCGACTTCCCAGGTCGCGCGCCGACCGAATGGTACGGAGCCCGCCCCTGGAAGCTGTCGAACACGGCCAAGATCGTCGATGTCCTGAAGTTCCTCGCGCTAGGCCCGGCCCTGCTGGCGATCGTCGCGACGACCGGCAGGCGACATCGCTGGCACCGTATCCTCGACCTGTTGCTCCTGGCCGGGCTGATCGCCGCGCTCGCGCCGGTGCCGACCTGGCGGCAATATCTGCTCCCGATGCTGCCCGCATTGTTCGTGCGGCTGGCGCTCGTCTGGCACGCGCACCCGCCCGGCAAGGTGATGCGGATCGCCGCGGTCTTGTTTGCCTGCGCCGGGGTGGCGCCCTCGGTCGAAGCCGTTGCGCAGATCCGCGGCGGCATCCCGATGGTCGCCGCCATGCGTGACGCCGCGGCGATCCGCGCGACGTCGATGCGGATGCACGTCGCGGGGCCGGTCGCGACGCTCTCGCCGCAATTCCTGGCCGCCGCCGCGATCGACCCGCGCTTCGCCACCGGGCCCTTTTATTTCCGCAGCACCGCGCTGCTGGATGCGCGACGGGAGTATCGGCTGCACCTGGTCTCGCAGGCCCGCCCGCACCTGCTCGGCTATCCGCCGGCGATCCTGACCGGCGGCGAAGGCGCGTGGAGCAGCGGCGACGACCGCATCGATGCAGCGCTCGCGAACCTCGCGATCCGCAGCGGCTACCGCGCGGTCGCCGTCCCCGGCACCCGTTTCACGCTGTACGTACCGCCTGCCGCTTCGCCGCGACCAGCCCCTCGTAATAGGCCATGAGTTCGACCGCGTGCTCGCGGTCGCTGCGGACGTGCCGCGCTGCCACCGCCGCGGCGCGTCGGAGCAGCGTACGGTCCCGCGCGAACAACCGTCCGATCGCCGCCGCCGCACTCCCCGCGTCGCGCGCCGCATAAAGCTCGCTCGCATGGCGGTCCGCGACCTCCGCGCAGCCACCCGTATCCGGCACGATCAGCGGCAGGCCCGACGCCATCGCCTCCGACGCGACCAGTCCGAACGGCTCCGCCTCCGACCCGTGGATCAGCGCATCGCAACTCGCCATGATCCGCGCGAGCCGCTCGCGATCATAGACCGGCGCGAACATCCGGATATGCGGCGAGCCCCCGATCCGCCGCTGGATCGCCTTGGTCTGCGCCCCCGCACCGATCAGGACCAGCCCGACCGGCAGCGTCGCGCCCGCCCGCGCCACCGCGTCCACCACCAACGGCCAGCGCTTCTCGCCGTGATGCCGCCCGAGCCCGAGCAACAGCATCCCGTCCTCCGGCAACCCGCACTGCCGCAGCAGCGCCGCGCGCAACCGCGCATCACGCAGGTCGGGCGAGAAATGCCCGCGCTCGATCCCGAGTGGCATCGCCGCATCGATCCGGATGCCGCGCGCGCGCAGGCGCTTTTCCAGCGCCGGGCCGTTGGTCACGACCACGTCGTATTTCTCGAGAAACCGCCGCATGTACCGGCTGTACCAGCCGAAGCCGCGCTCGATCTGGTCATGGCTCGCGACGCCCGCGAACCAGCGCTGTGCATAGGCGGCGATGTTATCGTTGTGCATGAAGAACGCCTTCACCGCGCGGCCACCGTTCGGGCCCTGCCAGTCGCCGACGAACCATGCCGGTCGCCACGGCGAGCAGCTTTCGACCACATCCGGGTCGAGGTCGTCGAGCACCCGGTGGATCGCATCCTTATCCCAGAACAGGCCGTAATTGCGGTCGAACGGCATGCCGGGCGACTTGAGGTAGATGATCCGCCCGCCACCGGGCCGCTCCTCTACCCGATCCTCGCGGCCCGGTGCGACGACGATCAGTTCGTGACCGAGATCCGCCATGATCCCCATCTTGCGATCGACATAGGTCCGCACCCCGCCCCCGGTCGGCGAGTAGAATTCGTTGACGTCGACGATTCTCATATGCGGACCAACATCAGCCGATCGGCCCGAAGCCGCCGAACCCGCGCAGATATTGCGCGACGATGTGCACGACGGTCACGCCGCCCCCCACCTCGACCAGCGCCTGCTCGACCTTGGGCCGCGAACGACCGAGCTTCGCGTTGCTCGCGAACCCCGCGCCGTCGGACCAGAAGCTGAACTTGTTCCTGCCGTCGCGATTATGCGTCAGCAGCAACGCGTAGCGCCCCGGTCGCGGTACGCGGATGCACATCGTCGTAGGGCCGGTCGCGGGAGTGGGTACGCCGACCCGGCGAAAGGTCTTGCCCGCCGCGATCAGCGCGCGGTCGCTCTTCAGGAAATCCGCCTCTTCGCCCGGATAGAGTTCGAGCTTCAGTTCGCCGGTGCGGTCCTTCAGCCCGGTGATCTCGACCGCGATCGCCGGGCCCTCGCCCGGCCTGCACGCCGCCGCATCGCTGCCGAGCATCCCTTGCGCCGCGACCGGGCCGGTCAGGGCAAGCGCAATTGCCAGGCTGAGAAAGGGTCGAATCATGCACGAATCCTGGTGATCGCGGCGTGAAGGCCGAACGCGACGATCAGAGCGACATGCACCAGCAGCGTCAACGCCGCCGTAAACGCGATCAATTCCGACAGCGCCTGGTCCTGCCCGATCAGCAGGATCGCGACGTTGGCGAACAGCAGGTCCTTGTTGGGCACCAGCGGCAGCCGCGACACCAGCAATCGACCGGCAGCAAGGAACAGCCACATCCCGACCGGCACGCCCGGCAACGCGAAATGCCAGGCGAACGCGATCAGCACCGATCCGCACAACAGGCGGATACAGTGGATCCCGAACACCCACCACAACCGCACCCTCGGCAACGAGAACACCCGCCGTGAAAAGATCAGGAACGGCAGCGAGATCGCCAGCGTGACTCCGGCGGACGCGAGCACGGTGCGGAACTGGTCGTGCGTCAGCAAATGCCGGCCGAGCGGCAGCGCGATCGCCACGAGCAGCAGCGTCACCGCGTTGCCGGCGATCGCCGACAGGATCGTGACGTCCTTTACCGCGCCGAACGGAGACGCCACCATCCGCGCCTTCGTCCGTGCCCAGGCGTAGAAATACGCGTCGCCGGAATATCCGAACACGACTTCGTTCGCGATCCGCTTCTTGATCAGCGCGACCAGTCCGTCGAGCGGGATGCCCCAAAGCCTTCGGAAGATGACGTAATCCCCGGTCGGCGGCGACATGTAGAGCAGGCCGAAGCACAGGTAGAATCGCGGATCGTGCGGCACCGACCGCGACAGGCCGACCAGCCCGTGGCCGAGCAGCTCGCGGCCGAGTCCGGCGATCATCGCCAGCGTCAGCACCGCGCCGATGATCGCGGGCCAGCGGCTGCCGATCGTCTTCAACGGCTGGAGCCCGGCGCCTGCGACGTCGGCACAGGAAGGCGCATCGGGCGCACGCGTGATCAATCGTCGGTCCTCGAGCCGTTCCATACCCCGTCGGCCGGGCCAATAGCCGGCCACCGGGCCGCATGCACGCAAAGTCGGTTTCATTCGGTCGCGATCTCCGCTCTATCAATCGCGCATGATGATGACCTCCATATGTCAGCATTGACCTTCCTGCCGCCTGCGCAGCACATCCTGACCTATGCCGAGGATCTGCGCGGCGGCGGCGTCGAGCGCGCGCAACTGCGCCTGGCGCGCGGCTGGCTGGCGGCGGGGCGGCGCGTGACGCTGGCGATCGAGGATATTTCCGGGCCGTTGGCGGCGGAATTGCCCGAGGGGTTGGAGATCGTCACGCCGTCGCGGATGCTGGCACTGCCAGGGGTAGTGCGCCGCCTGTCGCCGGACGTGATCTTCTGCCCCGGCAATTTCTATACCGGTGTCGCCGCGTGGACCCGGCTGCGGCTAGGTCGGGATTGCCCGCCGATCGTCGCCAAGATGTCCAACGCGCCCGCCCGGGCAGATCACGGCCGCCTGATGCACGCGGCGCACCAACTCTGGCTCGCGCGCCATGGCAGCTTTCTCGATCACCTCGTCGCGATGACTCCGGCGACGGCGGACGAGGCGGCGCGAGCGACGCACATGGTCGGCCGCACGAGCATTATCCCGAACCCGCCGGCGGTGCCGATCTCGGGAAAAACGCCGGATTTGCCCGTGCGCTACATCCTCGGCGTCGGACGGCTGGAGCCGCAGAAACGCTGGGACCGCCTGATCGCCGCGCTCCCGATGCTGGTGGACGGGACCATCGCGTTGGTGATCCTCGGCGAAGGCGACGAGCGGGGAGCGATCGAAACGCAAATTCGCGCGCTGGGTTTGGAGGACCGTGTTCGCCTGCTCGGCCACAGCACCGACCCGCTGCCGGTCATGGCCCGCGCGCGGGTCGTCGTGCTGACCTCCGACTATGAAGGCGTACCCGGCGTGTTGCGCGAGGCGCTGTCGGTTGGGACGCCGGTGATTTCGACCGACTCGAGCGCTGCGGTGGCGGAGATCATCGACCGCGCGGATCGCGGTACGATCGTCGCGCGGGACGATGCGGCGGGGCTGATCGCGGCGTTGAATGCATGGCTAGCGCCCTCTGCGCAACGGCCGGCGCCGGTCCCGCAACCCGGCGCGGACTCGACCGACCGCTATCTCGGGCTCTTCGACCAGTTGGTAAAGCGGTAGCGTCTTATGTCTTCTCCCGCCTCATTGGCGGTCCGGCCCCCACCTTCCGTCATCCCCGCGGAGGCGGGGACCCATATCCTCCGAGGTTTGCCAGTATGGGTCCCCGCGTCCGCGGGGATGGGCGCTGTCGGTTGGGACGCCGGTGATTTCGACCGACTCAAGCGCTGCGGTGGCGGAGATCATCGACCGCGCGGATCGCGGTACGATCGTCGCGCGGGACGATGTGGCGGGGCTGATCGCGGCGTTGAATGCATGGCTAGCGCCATCTGCGCAACGGCCGGAGCCGGTCCCGCAACCCGG
Organism: Sphingomonas sp.; assembly: GCA_043775965.1. Lineage (GTDB taxonomy): Bacteria > Pseudomonadota > Alphaproteobacteria > Sphingomonadales > Sphingomonadaceae > Sphingomonas. The sequence goes on along the minus strand of JAYVRZ010000132.1, from coordinate 125 downwards.
TGCAGACTCAGCGGGGCGCTACCTCGCACTCTTCGACCAATTGGTCAGGCGGTAACTTTCCTACCGATTACTCGCCACATTGACGTCCCCGGCCCTCACACCCCGTCATCCCCGCGGACGCGGGG
>JAYVRZ010000131.1:0-4391 GCA_043775965.1 Sphingomonas sp. | reverse complement strand
AGGCCGGGGCCCAGTTGGAAAGGTCGCGGTAACCAAGTGCTGCCCCCAGTTAGCGACGTCCCCCAACTGGGCCCCGGCCTCCGCCGGGGTGGAAAGATGGGCTGACGAAGAACTCAGCCCGCCCCCGCCGCCACCCTGTTTCCCCGCGAAGGCGGGGACCCAGCCTGGGCTCCCGCCTTCGCGGGAGAACAAGGAAGGGAGTCCCTACCGACCCGAAAGTACCGACCCGAAAGCACCACCCCTCCGACCACCTCGGAAAAGGTGCAGCCCCCTCCATTACCACCCCGGCGAAGGCCGGGGCCCAATCGGAAAGGTCGCGGTAATGACGCGCTGCCCTCAGTTGGCGACGTCACCCAACTGGACCCCGGCCCCCGCCAGAGAGGTGACGGAGCAGGGGCCCCCCACTCACCGCCCGGCGTTGGAAACCATATCCACGTCGCTACCCCCGCCATTCCGCGCCGTCACATAGACGACGTAAGCGTCGCCCCCGCGGACCCCGCCCAGCACGTGCTGGCGCCCATCGGTGCTGTGCCCCGCCGAATACCCAGCCGCGCTCGCCTTCGTATAATAATAATCGAGCATCTTCTGCACGCCCGCGCCGCTGGCGAAACTGACCACGCGCAGGCGACACCCGTCCTGGTCCGCGCCCGCCGCCTCGGACAGCCGCGCATCCGGATATAGCGGCAGGTCCGCCGGCAACCGGTTCGCCCAGCCCGCCGAATAGCCGATCTTCTGCGCACACGCCGCGGCGTCCGGCGTCTTCTGCCGCTCGGCCAGCGCCCCCAGCGTCAGCGCGCCGTCCGCCGACTTGCACTCGGGGCAGTCGTTCGACGCCGCAGGCGCGTGCTTCAGCGTCGCCGGATCGACCGGGTCCGCCCTCGCGCCGACCCCGTCGGGCGGCACCGCGCCGTCATCGGGCCGCGTCGGCGGGCGCACCGCGTCGGCGTTCGACGACTGGGCGAGCCGCGGGTCGACCAGGATCTGCTGGCCGAGCGCCGCGGTCAGCGCCGGATCGCGCGACGCACCGTTGGTCAGCTCGGCATCCAGGCTGTTGAGATCCTGCTGGTCGGTCGACGACCGGTTGCACGCGGCCAGTGCGAGCGGCAGCAGGACGGCGGAGCGCAGCACGGCGAAGCGGGTGGAAGATATCATCACCCGCACCCTATGCCCGAACGCCCGTGAAGAAAGCGTTTTCCGTTTTCGCCGCTCCAGAGGCGCGCCGATCCTGCCCGAACTGCGCGGATCTTGCCCGAACCGAAACGACTCGCCATGTTCGCTGCATGCTGAACCTCGTCTCGATCCTCATCGGCCTCGTCACCCTGGCGCTCGGTCTCGTCGCCTTCATCCCGTTGCTCGGCTGGATGAACTGGCTCGTCATCCCGATCGGCATCGTCGGCGCCGCGGTCGGTGCGCTGTCGTCGAGCAACGGCGGCCGCAATCTCAACCTCGTCCTGATCATCATCTTCGCACTGCGCCTGATGCTCGGCGGCGGCATCATCTGACGCGACAAGGATCTGACGCGACAGGGCCCGGCGTTTCCACCGGGCCCCGTGTCTTCTCGATCCTCCCCCGCCAAAGGGGGGTGGCGCCGAACGCCACGGAGGGGGCGGACACGAAACAGAGCGTGGTCGCTCAATCCCTAACCACCCCCTCGCGGGTAAGCCGCATAGTCCTCAGCGGCAGCGCACGTTGCCGCGATCGATCGACGACCCGAGCACCGCGCCGCCGCCCGCACCGATCAGCGTGCCGAGCAGCCGCGATCCACCGCCCGCGATCACGTTGCCGAGCGCACCACCGGCAAGCCCACCGACGATCAGACCGGTCGTCCCGTCGTTGCGCCGGCAGTAATAACGGCCATTGCCACCCCGATAGATCCGGTCGTTGCGACCCAGGCGACGCTCCTGGTAATAGCGCCCGTCGCGGTAATAGCGGTCGGCCATGTAGCCGCGCTGGCCCGGCTCGTAGCGGTTATAGTCGTAGCCGCGATAGCGCTGCCAGTTGCCGCCACCCCGGATACCGACGTTGCGCCCGCCGTCACGACGATCGTCGCGCCGATCCTGGCGCCGATCCTCGCGAATGTCGCGAATGTCGCCGCGGCGATCCTGTCGCGCGTCGCGGACCTCGTCGCGGTAGTCGCGACGTGCATCGCGCACGTCGCCGCGCGAATCGGCGTTGCGCACGTCCTTGCGGTAATCCCGTCGCGCGTCGCGAACCTGGTCGTTATACTCCTGGTTGGCGCCACGAACGGTCGATTGCGCGCCGACCGGAATGGAGGCGAATGCGGTTGCGGCAAGCGCCGCCGATAATAGTGCGATACGCATAATGGGTCTCCTGACGATATTCATGAAGAACGGTCGGCCGGGTTACGAAGTTGCGTGAATGCAAAACTACGTTGCGTTCACCCGGCCGACAGCATCAGGCATTCGCAACCTTACGCCAGCGTATGCTCCAGCGTGATTTCGGCGTTCAGCACCTTCGACACCGGGCAGTTCGCCTTGGCATCCGCGGCGATCTCGGCGAATTCGTCGGCAGTGATCCCCTCGACCTTGGCGTTCAGCGTCAGCGCCGACTTGGTGATCGTGAACCCGTCGCCATCCTTGTCGAGCGTCACCTTCGCGCTCGTCTCCAGCGTGCCCGCCTCATACCCCTTGGCCGCAAGCGCGAAGCTCAGCGCCATCGTGAAGCAGCTCGCATGCGCCGCCGCGATCAGTTCCTCCGGGTTGGTGCCCGGCTCGTTCTCGAACCGCGTGTTGAAGCCGTAGGGGCTGTCGGACAGCACGCCCGACTGCGTCGAGACATGGCCCTTGCCGGTCTTGCCCAGGCCTTCGTATTTTGCCGATCCGCTGCGTGTGGTCATCATAAGGTCCTTTCGGGACATGAAAAAAGGCGCCGTGGTTTCCCACGACGCCTGTCCTCAACGCACGACTAACGAATTAGCGGCGCGGTTGTCTTAGCGGCAGCGACGATTGTTGTTGCTGCTGCCCTTGTCGATCGCGCGACCGGCGAGACCGCCGAGCACCGCGCCACCCAGCGTGCCGACCGTGCGGTCGCCGCGGGTGTCGACCGTGCGGCCGAGCAATGCGCCGCCGACGCCGCCGATGATCGTGCCGGTCGTGCCGTTGCTCTTCTTGCAATAGGTGCGGCCATCACGACCACGCCATTCGCGACGATCGCGGGCATCGGCGGCCGAAACCGGGATCAGCAGGGTCGGCAGGACCATCGCGCTGCAGCCCAGGGCCAGGATAAACTTACGCATGACTTAACTCCCTCATGAATTGATCTGATGGCTTAACGATAGAAATATACCGCAGGTTGCATGAACGCAAAACAACACTCCGTTCATCGAAAGCGGGGGGCGACCGTCCGGGCTGCGGGTGCATGCGCCTGGCTGGCAGGCTGGCAGGCTGGCTGGCTGGCTGACTGACAGGCAGGTCGAGGTCGGTCTGTCGGAGCATGGCCGAGGAAAGGCCGGAGCACGACCGGGGAAGGGTCGGGGGCATCGGCGTGATTCGCCAGGCCGGGGATGGCCAGGGGAGGGACGACGGTCGACGGCGACAGCGGGTCGCGCGCTTTACGGTGGCGCGCGGCGCGGTTACCCCGCGGCGATGCTGCCCGTGCCCCTTCCCGTCGAAATCCTCCCCGTCGCCGCGCCGTGGTTCGACCTTGCGGGCCTCGCGGTGTTCGCGGCCTCGGGCGCACTCGCGGCGGCCAAGCGCGGGCAGACGTTCGTGACGCTCGTGTTCTTCGGGCTGATCACCGGCGTCGGCGGCGGCACGGTGCGCGACCTGCTGATCGGTGCGCCGGTGTTCTGGGTGCACGACGCGCGCGCCGCCAGCGTCTGCCTCGGCGTCGCGCTGCTGATCTGGGTGACGCCCGAGCGCTGGTGGAAGGACGAGGCGCTGGGCTGGTTCGACGCGGTCGGCCTCGCCGCCTATGCGGTGTACGGCGCGGCCAAGGCGCTCGGCTACGGCGTGCCGCCCGTGCCGGCGGCGCTGATGGGGGTGATGACCGCGTGCGTCGGCGGCATCATCCGTGACGTGCTGGCCGGCGAACCGTCGATCCTGATGCGCCCCGAGCTCTACGTCACCGCAGCGGCGCTGGCCGCCGCCACCTATGTCGGCCTGGTCCTGCTCGGCGTCCCGCTGGCGTGGTCGGCAGTGATCGCCGCCAGCGCCGGGTTCACCCTCCGCGCCGCCGCGATCCGCTACCACCTCGCGCTCCCGGCGTACGGTGGGCGCCGCTAGCGTACCTCATCCTCACTATGTTTCCCCGCGAAGGCGGGGACCCAGTCTGGGCTCCCGCCTTCGCGGGAGAACAAGGATGAGAGGGCTGGTGGTTGAACATGAACGGACGGTCCGCTCTTACTCGTCATGATGTTGAGGCTGGTCTCC
>JAYVRZ010000130.1:0-6924 GCA_043775965.1 Sphingomonas sp. | reverse complement strand
CGGCGGAGGCGGATCACGTCCTGCCCCTTGAAGATGTTGCCGATCCGGGGATCGGCCTGGCTCGTGGTCACCAGGTCATCGACGATCCGGTCGATGCCGGCCACGCCGTGAAACGCCGCGAGCATCGCAGCGCCCTTGAACGGACTGCCGCCCGCATTGGCGTCGCTCATCGCATAGGGCGCGACCGGATCCTCGCCCGGCGGAACGGACGCGGTCTGGAGCAGGACGAGCAGGGCAAGCACGAGCATCGTAAATATCCCCTAGAAGGCGGTCTGGAGCGACAGGAAGCCGCCGCGTTGTCGCTCCGCCGTCGCGATTAACCCGAGATCGACATAGGCTGCGGTTGCGGTCAGGTTCTTGCTGATCGCATAAGCGGCATAGGCGGTCTTCCAGTCATTCTCCCTGGCGGCCCCCAGATTGTCGGGCTTCGAGCGATATTCGCCGCCGACGACCAGTTGGCGCGAAATCTGGTAACCGAGCGTGCTCTCGACCTGGACGGTGCGGCTGCCGCCACGATTGCCACCGAACCCGAGCAGGCCGTTCTGGTTGGCTTTTGTGTAGCGGATCGTCGTGCCGAGTAGGATGCTCTGTCGCAGAAGGAGCTTGGTGGCGGCGACGTAGAGATCGGTCCCGCTCGCATGGCGGCCGCCGACCGCGGCGACGATCGGCGCATCCAGATTGTGCTTGTACTGCACCCCGACTGCGATCTGCGGGAGGTACGCGCTGCCATAGACAGCATCGCCGGCGACCCGCAGCTTGGCGCCGAACACGTCCTGGTTGAGCGTATAGCCACGGCCGATGCCGAGCTTTGCACCGACGTCCCGCGTATCGAGATTCTGTCGCGCATAACTCAGTTCCAACCGGTCGTGGATGCCGATCGCGGCACCATGGCTTTCCCATCGATAGTCCGGCAGCAGGATGACCGAGACATGAACGGAGCCGCCGATCCCGTCGACGGTCTCGTTGCCGGCGATAAGTGCCCAGGTCGAGACGCCGCCGCCCGAACTACCCTCAATCGTGGTGACGCCGTTGGTCAGCATCAGCTTGCCCCCGGCGCGACCCTCGCGCGCCGCAGCGGGGCTCGCGGCCACGAGCAGGGTCGCCACGGCGAACTGGGCGATGAACCCGGCGATGGTCGAGGGCGGGATGCGAATCATGCGGCATCTCATGGATACCATTGGTTAATTCTCGGTCTCCTGCGCCCGGCCAGCGCGACATGGCCCCGTCGAAAAAAAGACGCAAGCGAGCGTTCGTGACGTTTACGGGATCGCAATCCTCCGACGGTTAGAGGCCGGTGACATGTTCTTACTCACCCCCCGCCGCCTGTGTTCGATCATCGTCGCGCTGGCGCTGCCCGCAACCGCGCATGCCGCAACGGTGGCGATCGAAGTTCGCGGCTTAGACGGCAAGCCGCTGGTCGGCGCGGTCGTCACGATCGAGACGCCCAAGGCGCCCGGCGTAACGGTGCGCGGGCCATACATGATCGAACAGCGCGACATCGCGTTCCAGCCGCACGTGCTGATCGTGCCGGTCGGTGCGACGGTCGGCTTCCCCAACCGCGATCGGGTGCGTCACCACGTCTATTCGTTTTCGAAGACCAAGAAGTTCGACCTGAAACTCTACGGCCAGGAGGATGCGCGTACCGTCCTGTTCGATCGTCCGGGCGTCGTCCCGCTCGGCTGCAACATCCATGACTCGATGAGCGGATTCGTGTTCGTGACCGCCACCCCGTTTGCCGCGCTGACCGACCAGGCGGGGCATGTCAGCATGACCGGCGTGCCTGCAGGCGCCGGCACGGTCCGCGTCTGGCATCCTTCGATCCGCGCGCCGGGTAGTACCGCGTCGCAGCCGATCGACGTCGCCGCCACCGGGTTTGCCACGACCTTCGTGCTGCACCGGTGATGCGCCAGCGCCCGCCGCGGTTCCGCCATCTCCGCACCAAGCTGTCGGTGCTGTATGCGAGCCTGTTCGCAGTGACGCTGGTGCTGCTCGCGGTCGTCGCACAGGCGTTGATCTGGACTCATGCCCGTGACTCCGTGCGCCAGGAACTCATCACCAGCGGCAGCGTCTATGACCGGATCTGGTTGCTCCGGTCGCAGTCGCTGATCGCCTCGGCGGACCTGCTGTCGCGCGATTTCGGGTTTCGGGCCGCGGTAGCTAGCGGCGATCGGCCGACGATCGGGTCGGCGCTTGCCAATATTAGCTACCGGGCCGACGTCACCGCCGCGTTCGTGGTCGATCAGGACGGCCAGGTGACCGGTCCGTCGGGCGCGCTGGCGGCGACGGTCGCGCGGTTTCCCTTTGCGATTGCGAACGACCGGCGCGACGCTGTCGTAACCGTCGGAGGTCAGGTGTACCGCCTTATCCTGTCCCCGGTGATGGCACCGACGCAGGTCGGCTGGGTGGTCTTCGCGGTGCGCCTCGACGGCACCGAGATGCATGCGCTCGAACGGCTGTCCGCGATCCCGCTGGTCGCGACCATCCTGCGCAGCGATGACGCCGGCCGCTGGCATGCGGTCGATCGGTCGATCGGATCGGACTCGGCGATCAACCATCTGGTCGGCGCGTCGCAATCGGCCCGAACGCTCGCGACGCTCAATTTGCCGACCGGCCGTGCTTTCGCGATCGCCAAGCCGCTTGCCGGCCTGACGCATCGACCGCAGGCGGCGATCCTGATCCGCTATCCGCTCAACGCCGCGCTGACCCCGTATCTGCCGTTGCAAGCGGGCATCGCGCTGGCGGGACTTGCCGGACTGATCCTGGTCGTGCTCGGGAGTCGTCGCTTGGCGTTGGGGATCGCCGAACCGATTGCCGCGCTCGATGCGGCGGCGCGGGCGCTGGAGGAGGGCAGTCGAGCCGATATCGTGGTCAAGGGGCGCGACGAGATCGGCAGGCTCGCCGCCAGCTTCAACCGGATGTCGGCCGGCATTATCGAGCGCGAGAACAGGATCACGCATCTCGCCTTCCACGATGTTCTGACCGGATTGCCGAACCGGACCTATTTCCGCGAGTCGCTCGACCGGGCGATACTCCAGGTCGGGCGCACCGGCGGAGCGGTCGCGGTATTGTGCCTTGACCTTGATCGTTTCAAGGGCGTGAACGACACGCTTGGCCACCCGGTCGGAGATGCGTTGCTGAAGGCGATCGGCGCGATAGTGAGCGAGGTTGCGCCCGACGGGCTCGTGTCACGGCTCGGCGGCGATGAATTTGCGGTGGTCCTGTCCGGCCAGTTCGATCCAGACCGCCCGCGCGCGCTTGCGCAGAGCATCCTTGACGCAATGCGCCTGCCAGTCGATGCCGATGGCCACCAGATCGCGGCCGCGGTCAGTATCGGCGTCGCGATCGGCCCGGTCGACGGCGATGACGCGGATGTACTACTGAAGAATGCGGATCTTGCGCTGTATCTTGCGAAGGAAGACGGTCGCGGCGTGTTCCGATTTTTCGAACCCGCGCTCGATGCTGCCGCGCGTTGGCGGCGACAGGTCGAACTCGATCTGCGCGAGGCAATCCGGGCGGGCCAGTTCGTCCTCCACTACCAACCGGTATTCGACCTGAAGGCAGACCGGATCGGAGGATTCGAGGCGCTGGTGCGCTGGCACCACCCCAAGCGCGGCATAGTCCCTCCAGTCGAGTTCATACCGATCGCGGAAGATACCGGGCTGATCGTTGCGATCGGCGAATGGGTGATGCAGGAGGCCTGTCGGCAGGCAATGCACTGGCCTGAGCATGTCCGCGTCGCGGTCAATGTCTCGCCATTGCAGTTCCGTAATACCGGGTTCCAGGCGATCATCCTGCAGGCGCTCGCGCATAGTGGCCTGGCACCGGGCCGGCTCGAGATCGAGATCACCGAGTCGGTCTTCCTAGGTGGCGAAGGCCCGGTGATCGCATTGCTGCACACGCTACGCGCGATGGGAATCCGCGTCGCGCTCGACGATTTCGGCACCGGCTATTCGTCGCTCAGCTATTTGCGCAGCTTCCCTTTTGACAAGATCAAGATCGATCGCTCATTTATTACCAGTATCGCCAGCGATCCGAGCGCGGCAGCGATCGTCCGGGCGATTGTTGACTTGGCAACCGCGCTCGATATGGAAACCACCGCGGAGGGTGTTGAGGATACTGGGCAGCTGAATCTGCTACGCGGCGAGGGCTGCGGTAACATCCAAGGCTACCTGTTCAGCAGGCCGGTAGAAAGTCGCTATATCGCCGGTTTGCTTGCAACTGTTCGTAGTGAAGCAGCTTAAAGGCATGAATGAGTGTCTGGAGTTGAGAAGCGGAAAGGCCGGCCCGAACGTCTGGAAGTGGGTCTTAACGTTTGAGGCGGCGGTGACGGTAAGTTCCCTTCGACTGGCGCATGGCAGATGCGATCGCCTTGTTAGTCGCGGTGAGGTCGAAGCGCTCCGGATCGAAACGGTGACCCGTCCAATTACGAGTGGCGACGTGCTCTTCGTGCGCTGGATCACGCCAAGCTGCCACAAGATCGTCGTAGCTGTATGGACCTCCTGCGTCCTCAGGCGGGGCTGAGCGAGTGCCGCTTGTACACCGCGGGTACTGCACGCCATCTTCGAGCGGGCCTAAAGTCAGGCATATGCGATGACGCCAGCTATCGCCAAAGTCGTACTCGTACATGATTTCTATTGGCTGATCATGCCGGAACGAGAAGTCGGATAAGCGGACATCAGTCGCTTCAAAGGTCTTGCGCTCACTTTCGTCGCCTTCGTCGAATTCGGGAGCGCCGTATGTCAACCCGCCGATCTCGAACTGATGCAGGTGTGTACCTTCCCAGTCGAACGCGGCCTGTAGCAGTTCATGCAGCTCGGCCAAGTTCAAGTTGCGCGGGAGTTCAAGTGTACGGGAGACCGCCGGATTAATACCCATGAGTGTCGCGTCGGCTTTGATAATCCAGCTCGCCGGATCGTACGGGTTTGAAGCGGAAGCCATGGACCCGATCATGGCACCTTGATCGAACGGCAGCAATCCATCTGCGCCCGAGCGCGCAATGTTCAGATCATCTTGGAGAGGGTAGGGGCCTTCGCCCTGCGGCGGCCTGCTCGGCAACGGCGGCCATGCGGTCCCATGCCTCGGCGGCTAAGGAAGGTGGATAAGCGTCCGAACATAGAAGGTGTACAGAGAAAGCCAATGTCGCCTTATGGGTCTCTTCATCGATCTGATACGTCGGTAAGGCACGAAGAAAGCGGCTTATTCGACGCCGCAAACCATAGATTTGGTTTTGCTCCATGCCGTACATGCAGTCGTGCAGGGCTCGCAGTGTGCGGTGCAGCGGTGCGCTGACCTTGCACTATCACCGGTGCCACGTACCCTGACGGTGCCTTCCCATCACGCGGGTTCGACTTGGTCAAATTCCAAGTTGATGTGGGTCAGGCCGCGCAAAATGAACGTCGGGAGATAGCTGTAACGACGTTCGCCAGCCGGCCCGTGGACAGATTCCGAAATGCGGATCTCGCTGGTCCGGTCGAACATGCGGTTGAGCGCAACGACCGTCTCAGCGCGAGCCAAAGGTGCGCCGGGACAGGCGTGACGGCCTGCACCAAAGGCCAGATGCAAACGGGCGTTCTTTCGATCAATCTGAAACTCGCCAGGATTTTCGAATCTGCGCGAGTCGCGGTTGGCCGCGCTGTTGGCGATATACAGAAACGTGCCGGCTGGCACGTCAACGCCGCCAACGTTGGTCGGCTTCTTGGAAAGGCGGAAGTCGCCCTTTACTGGTCCTTCCATCCGCAGACATTCTTCGACGAAGTTGGAGATGAGGCTGCGGTCCTCTCGCAGCCGTTGCTGGATGTCCGGGCGATCACCGATGATCTGCATCGCGTAGCTGAGCAAGCGTACCGTCGTTTCCTGGCCTGCCGCAAACACGTTTGCGGCGATCCGGGCAACCTCGATCGGCTCCGGCATCGAGCCATCGGGGAATTTCGCACTGGCCAGCCCGGTCAGCACGTCATCCTTGGGTTCGCGCCGCCGGTTCTCGATATAGGTTGAGAATTTTTCGTACAGCCATTCCAGCGGTCCGTGCGAGACTTCGCCATCGGTTCCCCCGACAACTGCGCCGCCGGTTTCCCGCTCCGCGCGGATGAGATGTTTGCGGAACTCGATCCGGTCATCCGCGGGCACGCCCAGCAAATCTGCCACGACCAGCACCGCGAACGGTTGGGCGAAGGCGTCCATCCACTCGCACTCGCCTTTGGCAAGGAACGTATCGATCTGTTGATCCGCCAACTTCCACATGAACTCCTCATTCTCTTTGAGGCGCCGGGGCGTGATTAGCGACAGCAGCAGCGAACGGTGCGCCGTATGGATCGGCGGATCCATCGTCGGCAGCTGATCGTGGAACGGCGTTTGGTCGCGATATTCCTCGATCAGGTCGGAAATGTCCTCGTTCTCGCGCCCTTCCAGTGGGATCGGGCAGCCCGCGAAAGGACCGGTGGTCGACATGACGGACGAAAAGCCGGCCGGATCGTTATAGATCGACAGTGCTTCGGCGTAGCCGGTGACCATAACGATGCCTTGGTGGGGCTCGCGCGTAATCGGGCACTGCTCCCTCAGATAATCGAAATAGGGATACGGATCGCTGATGAACCGATCGCTCCGAAAAAAGTCGTGTGCGTTGAATTCGTGGGCCGTATCGGTCATGTTGGCTTCTGTCCGGGGTAAGGAGGCGGCCGCAGTTAATGCCGGCGTTACGACATCAGGTAGCGGCGCAGAGGACGTAGGTGCAAAGCTTTCGAGCAAAGATCGCCCGAGCGAACAACGCGTCTTATTTGAATGCTGCGGATGGGCGGTCGCTGTATTAGCAATCGGCCAATGCGCAGACTGCCTCGTACTTGGGCGCGTATCTGCCGACGCGGCGATGATTGAATGTCCGGTCTTGTGAAGGAAATCGGGCACCGGCAGGTGTACGATATCCTCCAA
>JAYVRZ010000129.1:0-6552 GCA_043775965.1 Sphingomonas sp. | reverse complement strand
TATGCGGATGCGCTACGATCTGGCGGCCCCCGCGCTGGCGGACTACGTCACCGGCTACGCGATCTACGCAGCCGACGATCGTGCGCCGATGGTCAACTGGTATCTGCCAGCCCCCGCGATGCTGTCGATCACGGTCGACGCCGGCCCGATCACCGTGTCGGTCGGCAACCATCGGTTCGGACCGCTCGAGCGCGCCAGCCTCTACGGGCCGACCAGCCGCGCGTTCCGTACCGTGACGACCGGCGGCGTCGCGGTCGGCATCGGCCTCAGCGCACTGGGCTGGGCCAAGATGGTGGGCAAGCCCGCCGCGGATCATCACAACCGCGTCAGTTCGCTCGGCAGCGTGCTGGGGACACAGGTGGTCGATCGGTTCACGAGCGGGCTCGATGCGCTCGACGACGACGCGCTGATCAAGCCGTTGCTGGATTCGGTGCTCGCGCCGATGTTCGCCAAGCGCCATCCGCACGAGGACCTGATCCGCGCCTTCACCGCGCTGACCGTGACCGACGGCGTAATCGAAATGAAGGATGTCGCCGACCGCCTCGACATCGCGACGCACGAACTGCGACGGATGGCGACGCGTCATTTCGGCATGCCGCCCAAGCTGTTGCTGCGCCGGGCCCGCTTCCTGCGATCGTTCATCGGGCTCATCCGCGCCGAGGGGCTTGGCGATTATTCCGGCATCGACAGCAGCTATTTCGACGCGTCGCACTTCCTGCGCGATGCCGCGACGTTCCTGGGCACGACGCCGCGTCGCTTCATCCAGTCCGAAACGACCTTCCTGCGTGCCAGCCTGCGCGCCCGCGCCGCCGTCATCGGCGCCCCGACCCAGGCGCTGCACGGCGTCGAGAAGCGGACTACCGCCGGCGCCGCCCCCCGATCAGACCCGCGATCCGACGCGCGTTCCGACCCGCGATCGGACGAGGATCACAACCGGCAGCAGATCAGCCTCTGAACACCCCGATCAGTCGCCCGCGAAGGTCAGCGCCGAAGTCCGCCGTTCGCGCTCGTTGATCAGCAGGGCGCGACCCGCCGGAGCCGCCGATCGCTGCGGACAGTCGCTGCGGAAACAGGCACGACAGCCCAGCCCGATCGGCATCGCCGTCCCCGCCAGGTCGAACCCGCGCGCCGCCGCCAGCACGCCCGCCTGCGAAGCCGCCACGCCCAGCCCGATCGCGAACTCGGCGGGGATCGCACCGTATCGACGCCCCTGCGGGTTCACCGTCCGCGCCATCGTCAGCCAGCGCGCGCCGTCCTCCAGCTCGACCAGCTGCACCATCAGGCTCCCCGGCCGGTCGAACGCGTGGTGCAGCCGCCACAGCGGACAGCGCCCGTCCGCCTCGACCAGCGCCGCCCCACTCGCACCCGGATAGCGCTTGGACGCCTGCCCCGCGCGATCGATCCGGATCATGAAGAACGGTAGCCCGCGCGCACCGACGCGTTGCAACGTCGTCAGCCGGTGCGCGACCTGTTCGAACCCCGCCCCGAACCGGCGTTGCAGCAGTTCGATATCGTACCCGGTCGACTCGCACCCACGCAGGAACCGCGCATAGGGCATCATCAGCGCCGCCGCGAAATAGCCGAGCAGGTGCCTTCGATACAGTCGCTCCGCCGCGCGATCGGTGAAGCCCGCTCCCTTCGCCAGCGCATCGATCTCCGCCTTCGCCTCGATCTGGCCGAGCTGAAACGCGACCGCAAAGGTGCGAGACGCCGGATCCAGCACTTCGCTCAGCTGCAACTGCCGGGCATGCAGGTCGAGCCGCCGCAGCGTATCAGGCAGCACGTCGGCGGGCAGCACGCGGATCGTCAGGCCGTGCTTGGCGCGCAGCCGCTCGGCGATCGCGCCGTACAGGTCGCCCGCCCCCAGCCGCAATTCGTCCGCCAGCGCTTCGGCCGCTGCGTCGAGATCGGCGAAATGGTTGCGCCAGCGTTCGATCTCGCGGCGCACCAGCGTCACCGGATCGTCACCCGCCTCGATCACCGCCCCGCCACCGATCCGATCGAACACGCGCGCGAACGCCGCGGCCCCGCCGGGTGCACTCGCCAGCCATTCCTCGACCTCGTTGCGATCGATCTCCAGGTCCGCGAACATCGGGTCGGCCAGCCGCCGCCGGATCGCGTCCGCCCCGCCCCCCGGTTCGGCCGCCGCCAGCGACCGCGGATCGAAATCGAAACTCTCCGCCAGCTTGATGAGCAAGGTCGCCGATACCGGCCGCTGGTTGCGCTCGACCAGGTTGAGATAGCTCGGGCTGATCGCGAGCATGTCCGCCATCGCCGCCTGGGTCAGCCCGGCGCCGCGACGCAGTCGACGGATCGCATGCCCCGCCAGCAATTTCCGTTCCGCCATCGCAAACCCTCCTGTCACGATATTTACAGAACGACAGGTGCCAGGCAAGCCACGCCAACAGCAAGACCTCGAAGCTTGGGCAATCCTCATTCCCGAACCCCAGCTTTGCGGGCTATCGCTTGTCCATCGCCTCTCCCGGCATATCGAGATTTGTAAAGGGAGAGACAGGCCATCACGGTCGCGACCACGCCACGAAGGAGGCAAGCCATGACGACTACCGAACCGACCCGCGCGCGCGCCGTCTTTTCGACCGACGATTTCGCGCTGATGAAGGAAGCGCTCGGCGAGCTGATCAGCAAGGTGTCGGTCGACGACACGCGCCTGACCCGCTTGAGCGCACTCTATCACCGCCTCGGCCGGCTTGGCTGACACGCAGTTCGAGTTTCCTGGGGAGGAAAGGTGTCCGCCGGTGGCTCGTCCGCCCGGCGGACATTCGCGTTTGGCCAAGCCGCTGCAATCCTGCCCTTTCCAAGCTGGCGCTCTCGTGTAGGACGACGCGATGGCAGACGGACTGATGGCTCGGATCAAGGACGACATCGTCCTGTATGGTGCACTCGCGGCGAACCTCGGGATCGGCGTGGCGAAATTCGTCGCGGCGGCGATGACCGGCTCGTCGTCGATGCTGACCGAGGGGTTCCACTCGGTCGTCGACAGCGGCAACCAGGTGCTGCTGCTCTACGGCCAGAAGCGCGCGAAGCGGCCTGCGGACGAGGCGCACCCTTTCGGATACGGTCGCGAGCTGTATTTCTGGGCATTCGTCGTCGCGATCCTGATCTTCGCGATCGGCGCCGGCGTTTCGATCTACGAAGGCTGGCGCCACATCCAGTCGCCCGAGCCACTCACCAGCCCGACGATCAATTACGTCGTGCTCGCCATCTCGTTCGCGCTCGAGGGATCGAGCTGGACGATCGCGGTGCGCGAATTCTCCAAAGCCAAGGGCGATACGCCGTGGTGGCGCGCAATCCGGCGATCGAAGGATCCGGCCGGCTTCATCGTCCTGTTCGAGGATTCGGCGGCCCTCGCCGGCCTCGTCATCGCCGGCATAGGGATCTGGGCAAGCCATGCATTCAACGATCCGCGGATCGACGGTGCCGCATCGATCGCAATCGGCGCCATCCTCGCGCTGGTCGCGGTGCTGCTGGCGCGCGAGTCGAAGGGGTTGCTCATCGGCGAACGTGCCGACCCGGCGGTGATCGCCACGATCCGCCGCATCGTCGAGGGCTATCCGGCGATCGCGTCGGTCAACCACGTCCGCACGATCCACACCGCGCCGGACAGCATTTTCGCCGCGATCAGCGCCGACTTCCACGACACGGTCACGATGGGCGAAGGCGAGACGATGATCGAGGCGATGGAGACCGAACTCCGCGCCGCCGTGCCGATGCTATCGTCGATCTATATCCGCCCGGAGAAGCGCGAAGACGCCAAGCTGGTGACCGATTTACCCGGCGAGAGCGCTCCCTTAACGCGTTGATCTAGGTTGATACTTTTTTTCTAGAAACGTGAATCGCCTCGCGATAGCGTTCCTGCATGCGTTCGCTGTTGCGACTGTTTGCGTTGCTCGCCTTCTGTACCGGCCTTGCGCTACCAGCACAGGCCGCGGTGACGATCACGTTCTGGAGTCACGAGCTCGGCAACAGCTTTCCGCATGCGTTCTTCACGTTGCGCGGGGTGCCCGATGCGGGCGGTGCGCCGGTAGACGCGAACTTCGGTTTCACCGCGAAAACGGTCAGCCCCGCGCTGCTGTTCGGTCCAGTCGCCGGCAAGCTCGACATCGCCAAGCCCTTCTATCTGAGCGGGAGCGACGCGCAGTTCTCGGTCGTGATGAGCGACGCGCAATATACCGCGGTCCTCGCGCTGGTGGATGCCTGGAGCGAGGGCAAGCCGGACAGCGTCTACCGCCTGTCCGATCATAATTGCGTGACGTTCGTGAAGGAAGCGGCGCGTCGGGTCGGGCTGACGGGGCTCGACCACCCCAGGTTGATGAAGAAACCACGCTCCTACCTGAAGGCGGTACTTGCCAAGAACCAGAGCAAGGTCACCGCGATCGACATGCACGGCAAGGCGTATCTCGCCAGCCTCCCGCCGATCGTTCCGGCTACGACGCCCTCGCCGCCGCCCATTCCCGCGCGCTGAGCCGTCAAGCCGCGGGGACGAGTTCGATCACGTCCAGGATCGATTCGAACTTCGGATATGGCAGCACCAGCCGCCAGCGTTGTGGGGCAATCCGCTCGAACACGCCGGCCATGTCGCGATTACCGTCGCGACCATAGGCCATCGGCCGAGTCTCATCGCCAAGCTCCATCGTGCCCAGGAATATGCCGCGCGCGTTGGTGTCGAGGAAAATCCTGCCGACCGGGCGCTGCGATCCGTCGAGCTTGGCGAAATCGATCGACGCACCGTCGGCGCCGCGTCCGACCCGGCAGGAGAACCAGCCATAGCCGACGAAACTCAACCCCGTGCCGCTGCGCGCGCCCAGCTTGAACGTGCGACAGCGATAGGTGCCGGGCGGCGGCAGCGGATCGACCAGCGCGTGGTCCGGGTCGAACAGCACCGGGTCGCGTGCCACTTCGCGCCTGTCCGCCTGCGCCAGCGCATCCACCCAGGCCCCGCGCCAGCCTCGCAGGCGCCCGCGGTCACCCGAGGTCGCGACGCGGCGCCAGTCCAAATCCGAGGCGTCCCCCGTGTCCGTGACCGCTTCCGGGACCGCACCCGCCTCGCTCCCGGCGGACGCGACAGGGTCGCCGCCGGAACCGCACGCCGCAACCATCAGGCAGGCGGCACCGCTTATCGACCCGCGGATACCGTTCCTCACGCGGCGGTCCATCCGCCATCCATCGACAAATTGGCGCCGGTGATCGCCTTGGCCTCATCGCGGCACAGGAACAGGGCGAACGCGGCGACCTGTTCGGGCGTCACGAATTCCTTGGTGGGCTGCGCGGCCAGCAACACGTCGTTCATCACCTGCTCCCGCGTCAGACCCCGCGCGCGCATCGTGTCCGGAATCTGGTTCTCGACCAGCGGCGTCCAGACATAGCCCGGCGAGATGCAGTTGACGGTGATCCCGTCGGTCGCCGTCTCCAGCGCGATCGTCTTGGTCAGGCCGGCGATCGCGTGCTTGGCCATCACATAGGCCGACTTGTTCGGGCTCGCGATCAGCGAGTGCGCCGACGCGGTCGAGATGATCCGTCCCCAGCCCCTCGCGCGCATGTGCGGCACCGCGGCGCGCATCATGTGCCACGCCGAGGACAGGTTGATCGCGATGATCGCATCGAACTTGTCGATCGGAAACTCGGCGATCCCCGCGACATGCTGGATGCCGGCATTGTTGACGACGATATCGACGCTGCCTGTCTCCGCCGCCGCCCGCGCGACCATCGCGGCAATCTGGTCGGGCCTGGTCATGTCGGCCGGATCGTACAGCGCCGCGGCACCGCTGATCTCGGCCAGCGCCGCTCGCTCGCGCTCGATCGCGTCGGCGTCGCCAAAGCCGTTGAGAACGACCGCCGCGCCCTCCGCGGCGAACGCCTTGGCATAAGCGAGCCCGATCCCCGAGGTGGATCCGGTGATCACCGCCGTCTTGCCCTTCAGGAACATGCATACTCCTTCGTCTCTGCCGGCGTCGCAATTCCACGGGCATGCAACCCTAGCGCCATGTTGCGCATTTCGTTCCCAAGCAGAAACGAAAAGGGGCATTCCATGCGGCTCGACGATTACGATCCGAACATCAACGTCGAGGACCAGCGCGGCTCGGGCGGTGGCGGTGGCGGCCTTGGCGGCGGCGGTGGCCTGCTCATGGGTCTGTTGCCGATGATCGGCAGTCGCTTCGGCTGCGGCGGGATCGTCGTCGTCCTGATCCTGATGGCGGTGTTCGGCGGGATGGGCGGTCTCGGCGGCCTGCTCGGCGGTGGCCAGTCGTCGGCGCCCACCACGCAGAGCGGGTCGCCGCGCGCCGGCACGACCACGACATCGAGCTGCAACCTCACGCCCGAGAGCAAGGCCGCCTGCAAGGCATTCAGCTCGGCGGACCATACTTGGGAGGCGATCTTCGCCAAGAGCGGCCAGACGTTCGAGGCGCCCAAGCTCGTGTTCTTCGACGGCAACGGCCGGTCGGGCTGCGGCGCGGCGCAGTCTGCGATGGGCCCGTTCTATTGTCCGACCGACCAGGGCATCTACCTGGACACGAGCTTCTTCGCCGAACTCGC
>JAYVRZ010000128.1:0-6088 GCA_043775965.1 Sphingomonas sp. | reverse complement strand
GTCGAGGATCGGATACAGGCAAACCCCTTCGACCGGCACGCCGAGCGACTGCGCGATCCGCACCTCGCGCAGGATCATCCGCAGCCACGCGGCCCGGGCGCTGCCCTCGATTCCCGTCTCGGCAATGAAGATCGGCCGGCCATAGCGGGCATAGGCATCCGCCAGGATCGCATGCAGCGGACGGCCCAGGGGAGAATCGAACGGCAACGGCGGTCCGCCATGGATCCACTGGTTGTTGTGGTAGAAATTGACGCCGACGATATCGAGCAGCGCAGGCCGCCCGCCGATCTGCGGCCAGGCCTTCCCCGCGATCATGTCCCAAGCCTGGTACTGCGCCAACCGGTGCCCCTCCGCCGCGGCCGCGTCACCCGGGCGGGACGGGTCGGTGACGACGTTGATGACCGGATCGGCATGTACGAACCGAGCGGCCGGATCGACCGCAAGGATCGCCTCCATGGCCGCGATCGAAGCACGCGCGAGTTGCACCTTCAGCTCGTAACCCCGCCCGCGCGCAAAGGGATTGAGATACCCCGCATCCCCGCCGCCCCATGCAAAGAACGAGATCTCGTTGACGGGCGCGTAGAACCGGCGCTCGCCTGCTGGAGCCGGACCGATATGCCGCGCAGCCGCGGCGGCAAATGCGGCGAACCGCGTGACGAACGCGGGCGTCCATATGTCGATGTCGTCGGGCCAGCCATAATGCAGCAGGTCCCAGACGACCTCGGTCCCGACCGATCGGGCGGCGTCCAGCTGCGCGTCGAGGCTCGACCAGTCGTACCGCCCGGGCTCCGGTTCGATCAGATGCCAGCGAAGGCCATCGCGGACCGTCACGATGCCCAGCTTGGCGAGTTCGGCGTAATCCTCCGCCGCGTACACGTCGTGATGACTGGACGCGATCACGTCCACGCGCTTGCGGTCATGCGCCCGCCGGTGGGTCGAGGATTCGAACCCGCCCTGGATGAAACTACGAAACAGCCCGGTAGGGCGGGGCAGCGGCGGCCGCTCCGCAAGTACCTCGGCGAACAGCGCCTCCCAAAGCGGCACGACGGCCGCCACCGCATATTCCGCATCCACCTTCGCTCGAAGCGCCCCGCCGAGACGCGACCGCAATGCGGGGTCGCCGATCAATGCCGCAACTGCGTCTGCCACCGCACGCGGATCCTCGTGCGGCACGAACAGCCCGCTGATCCCGTCGTCGATCTGCTGCTCGGACCCGTTGTCCCGCGTCGCCACGACCGGCAGTCCGGCCGCGCCAGCTTCTGCAATGACGTGCGGCATGCCCTCGCCGCGAGACAGCCAGACGAACACGTCGAGCGATGCGAGTAACGCGGCAACATCCTCCCGGTCGCCCAGAAAGGTCAGCACGCCGTCGAGGCCCAGCGCAGTCGCGCGAGCACGCAACGCAACGGCATATTCCGGAATGAACGCGTCCGCCCCGCCGACCACCACGAACCGTGCGGCCGGATGGCGCGCGTGAACGAGCGCGGCAGCCTCGATAAAGTCCTCGACGCGTTTCTTGGGATCGAGCCGCCCGAGCCAGCCGATCAATGGCACGTCGTCGGCAATCCCAAGCAGTGCACGCATCGGATCCCGCTCGGCCGGATCGAACGTGGCGGTATCGACCATCGACGGGATCTCGATGGCATGATGCTCGCGACCCGGCATGCGACCGGCGGCGGCATCCCGGATCGACGCGCACACGCCGACATAGCGCGCAGTCAAATGCTTCGGTCCGGCCAGCGCTTCGGACACCAGTCCACCATGCTCGATCAGCGGCGGCCGCAAGTGCATTCGTTCGAGCGCCGGATAGATGTCGGCGACGTTCTGGCACGATACCACCACGTCATACGCCGGCACCTTGCTCGCCAGATACGCGACCGTTTCGTCGAACCCGAGCGTGTAGGGTGTGCGATCCACGGGCACGCCGATCGCCTCCAACTGGGCATGCGTCTGCTCTGGCATCCCGTTCTTGCGGAAACACGCGACGACCTCGATCCGGTAGCGCGCCGGATCGAGCGCCTGCGCCAGCAAGCGCACCTCGGTCTCCTCCCCGCCGACCACCAGCCAGGCGAAGACGAACAGGATACGGATCGGTCGTTCGTCGGTCGTAAGTGCAGTACTCAATCGCCGACCTTGAAGACGATCTGGAGGAATTCGGGCCGTTCGCCGACCAGCCGCGCGATGAACGCCGGCGCGTCGTCATACGGCACGACGTGCGTGATGAGCTGCGCGCGGATCTCCGGCCCGCGCGCGAGCAACAGCTTCACCGTCTCGTTCGCCAACCGACGACGATCCCACTGGAACCCGAGCCCGCGCGGAACGCGGTTGATCTGCGCGCACCGCAGGTTGAGCCCGTTGTGGTGAAATTCCTCGCCGAGCCGCAATCGGTCCGCGCCGCCCTGGTAGAAGGCGAGGTCGATCACCGTACCCTGCGGCCGCAGCGCGCGCATCGCCGCGTGCAGGCTCGCGGCATCGGCGCGCGTCTGGAACACGACGTCCGCCCCGCGATCGTCGCCGCCATGATGCCAGCGCGACTTGGCGTAGGCCCAGGCCTGATCCTCGGTCATCGCGGTGATGCCGAGGCATTCCGCGCGCAACCGACGGAACGGCGACGGATCGGCGATCACCACCTCGCTCGCGCCCGCCGCCTGCGCGAACAGAGCGGTCAGCATTCCGACGATACCCGCGCCGATGATCAAGGCAGGCCGCCCGCGGATGCCATCGCCGAGGTTGACGACGTTGGGTCCAAGCAGTTCGACGTCGGCATGCAATATGCCGTTCGCCGCGATCGGGCCCATCTGGCCGATATAGATGCCGAGAATCGGGTCGAGCTCGGCCGGCAGCTTTGTCAGCAGGTCGTTGAAGGGGTCGGCGGTATGCCCGGTCTTGTGCCCGAACACCGCGCCGACGACATCGCCGTTCGCGTAATCGTCGACCCGGCTGTCGCTGACCCGCGCACATTCCATGTAGCCGAGAAACGGCACCGGATAGTGCGCGCTCGCCTCGCCCGGCACGAACACGCCCCGCCCCGCGTCCCAGCGCGATTGGAGATACGGATTGCTGTTCTTGACGAAGGTGAGTTCCGTACCGGCGGAAAATCCCGTGTAGAGCAGGTCGAGCCGGACCTGCCCGTCTTCCGGCGGCGCCTCGTCATAGCCGAAGAAATACGCCTGGCCGGGACGCTCGACACCCAGCGAGCGAACGTGCCGCCACTCAGACATGCGCCACCTCACGCTCACGGACGTCGATCGCGCGGCCTTCGTTCGCCGACCGTTCGATCGCCAGGGCCAGCCGCAGCGTCTCGAGGGCAGCGGGGTAGGGGCAGCGGATCTTGTTCTCCCCGCCGCGGACCGCGTCGATGAAATCGCGATCCTCCAGCACGACCGGATCGCTGCCGGTGCCGCGAACCGGGCGACCACGGCCGATGTCGATCATCACGTCGCGGTCGGTGAGTTCGATCGCGAGCCCCTCGCCAAAGACATGCAACCCCACCCGGTGGTTCCAGTTCAGCAGGCAGGTCGAGGCGAAGTTGGCGATCGCACCGCTGGCGAAGGTCAGCATCGCGGTGCTAGTCGTGGCGACGTCGAGGCCGGGAAACGCGGCACGATCGACATGACCCGACTGGCCATAGACGCGCACCACGTCGCCGACGAGATAGCGCGCGAGATCGACCAGGTGCGTCGTCTGTTCGAGCATCTGCCCACCCGACGCGTCCTTCTTCCACCACCAGCGCGGCGGTGGCGTGGAATCGAGCCAATAGCCCGACAGCAACCGCGCAGGCGTCGCCGACAGCAGCGCCTTCACCTCGTCCACCGTATCGAGATACCGCCAGTGATAGCCGACCGCGGTGACGAGCCCGAGCCGATCGACTGCTGCTGCGACATCCTCCGCGGTGCCGAGGTCGAGCGCGACCGGCTTTTCGACGAAGAACGGCAGCTTGTGCTCGATCGCGAGGCGTTCGGGCTCGCCGTGCGCGAACGGCGGCACGCAGATGTAGAGCGCGTCGAGTTCGACCGCGGCCAGCATCGCCGCGGCGTCGTCGAAGGCGCGGGCGCCGAAGCGGGCGGCGGCTTCGGTCGCGCGCGCCATGTCGACGTCCGCGACCGCGACGATCGCGACGTCGTCGAACTGCTCCAGCACGCCGAAATGGCGGTTGGCGATGCCGCCCGCGCCGATAAACCCAATCCGTGTCCGCTCCACGCCGTCTCCTGTGTGTTCTGTCTGGTCTCGTACGGCGGCGTAGACCGCGCGCGTATCGGCGATCATGCGGTCGGCCGAGAACAGCCGTCCATGCCGTTCGATCGACGCGCTGCCCATCGCCGCGAGCCGTTCCCGATCGGCCAGCGCAGTAGTCACCGCCTCTGCAAAGCTTGCCGGGTCGCCAGCGGACAAGATGCCGGTAACGCCGTCCTCGATCGCCTCGCCATTGCCCGGCGCCGCCGTCGCCACGACCGGCAGCCCCGCCGCCATCGCCTCGAGCGCGACCAGCGGCAATCCCTCGAATATCGACGGCAGCAGCAGCAGGTCGGCCAGCGCCATCAGGTTCGTTACGTCGGCACGGCTGCCCAGCATCCGGACCATATCCGCCAGCCCGAGCGCCGCGACCGCCCGTGCGGTCTGCATCAACAGCGGACCGTCGCCCGCCAGCAACACGACCGCATCGGGATGCGCCGCGCGGATCGCAGGCAGCGCATCGAGCAGCAAGCCATGCCCCTTCTGCTCGGCAAAGCGCGCGACCATCAGCAGCACGGGCGCGTCGCCGACGCCCCATTCGCCGCGCAACGTCGAACGCGACCGTGAAGGCCGATGTGGTCCCACGCCATTATGGATCGTCGCGACCAGCGCAGGATCGACGCCCGCCTGGCGGTAGCTGTCGCCGACCGCGTCCGACACGCAGATAAGGCGCGCCAGCGACGACGCCCCGTCGCGATGTTCGTCGCGCTGTCCGGCGTCGGTCAGCAAATAGGGGAGATGCTCGGTACGGATCACCGGCACGCCGGCATCACGCGCGGCGCGAACCGCCGCATGGCCTTCCCACCCGATTCCGGCATGGACGTGGAGGATGTCCGGCGCCGCCCGCGCAAGCCACCGCGCGAGGTCCGCTCCGCGGTCGTCGGTCTCGCCGAGCGCCTTCACCGCATATCCTTCGGCAGCAGCCCGCTCCAGCAAGCCCGTACCCGCACGCGCGGCAACCACGACCTCGTCCGCATCGAGCCCGCCGGCGAGCGTCATCATGTGCGCGCCGACGCCCGAAGGCGCGCGGCTGTCGGTCAGCAGGCAGATCCGGCTCATTCGGCGGCCGACAGGATGGCAGGCCGTGTCTTGATCGTCCTGGCCGCCATCCGGCGATACGTCGCCAGCGCCTGACCGACGACCTGGTCCATGTTGTAATAGCGATAGGTCGCGAGCCGCCCGACGAAGGTCACGTTCTCCTCCGCATCGGCAAGCGCTTCATATCGCTTGAACAGCGCCTGGTTCTCCGGCCGCGGGATCGGATAGTAGGGATCGCCGTCGGCGCGCGGGTACTCGTAGACGACCGACGTCGTCGCGTGCACTTGCCCGGTGATGTGCTTGAACTCGCTCACCCGGGTGTAGTCGTAGTCGTTCGGGAAGTTCACGGTGCCCACGGCCTGGAACCGTTCCCGGGCGATGTTGACGTGTTGGAACTCCAGGCTGCGGTAGGGCAGCTGGCCGTGGCGGTGGTTGAAGAACGCGTCGATCGGGCCGGTGTAGACCATCTGCTTCCACGGCACGAGCGCCTCGATCTCGCGGTAATCGGTGTTGAGCATCACCTTGATGTTCGGGTGCGCGAGCATCCGCTCGAACATGCGCGTGTAGCCGTGCAGCGGCATGGCCTGGTAGGTGTCGGTGAAGTAGCGGCCGTCGCGGTTGGTGCGGGTCGGAATGCGCGCCGTGACGCTCGCATCGAGCTCCGACGGATCGATGCCCCACTGCTTTCGCGTGTAGCCGCGGAAGAACTTGCGGTAGAGGTCGACGCCGACCTTGTTCACGACCACATCCTCCGAAGTGCGGATCTCGGGACGCTTCTCCGCCACCGATTCGAGCCAGCGCTCCATCTCGAACGAGG
>JAYVRZ010000127.1:0-2608 GCA_043775965.1 Sphingomonas sp. | reverse complement strand
GGCGACATAGGGCTGGAGCCACGGCGCGCCGATAATTCGGAGATCGGTCTCCATCAGATCGCGATCGTCGGCAGGTCCTTTTCCCAATGCCCGGATATTGCTAGGATGGCACGCGGCTGCTCCGCCAGCGTCGCCATGAACCCGCGCAGATAGGTCTCCAACTCGCGCGACGTCTCGCGCATCGGCCCGGGCTCAAGGAAGAAGCAGTGACCGCCACCATGGTTGATGAAGAAGGTCGGTTGCATGAGCGGTGAGATGGTCGCTGGACGAAGCCAGCGGGAGCGATAAAGATATGATGATCCTTATCAGCCGGGATGATGGATGATCGGCACCCTCACGTTGGACCAGCTCCGCGTCCTCACGACGATCGCGGAGACGGGCAGCTTCTCCGCCGCAGGGCGCAGGCTTGGACGCGCGCAATCCGCGATCAGCCAAGCGGTCGCGACGCTGGAGGGCGTGCAGGGCGTGATGCTGTTCGACCGATCGGGCTTCCAACCGATCCTGACCGATGTCGGCCGAGTTCTGGTGGCGCAGGCACGCTCCGTTCTCGCGAGCGCCGCTCGGTTCGAGTCGGTGGCAGTCGGCACGCGCGAGGGGATCGAGCCCGAGCTGGCCGTCGCGATCGATCCGCTGGTGCCAACTGCAGCCTTCATCGACAGCCTGCACGGATTCCCGTTCCTGCCGGTCAGTTTCTCCACCGAGGGGCTGGGTGGGGCCGAGCGACGGCTGCGACGCGGCGATGCGGCACTCGCGCTCTGCATCCCGTTGCCGAGCGTGCCCGACGACGTAGCCGCGCTGCCGCTACTCGGGATCGCCCTCGTGCCCGTGGTGTCGCCGGTCCGCTCGCTTGCCGGCCTGAACCGATCGGTAACGCCTGCCGACCTGGATGAGCATATCCAGCTCGTCCTCTCGGACCCGGCCGCGCCCGATGGCCCGAACTACGGCATCATCGGCACCAGGGCTTGGCGGTTCGTGGACATCGCGCGGCGACTGGATTTTCTGCTGGCGGGCGTGGGGTGGTGCCGGATGCCCGAGCATCTCGTCGCGCCGCATCTGGCAGATGGCCGTCTGGTTGCTCTGACTATCGACAGCGACCCGGCCCGCGCGACTGGTCCGTTGACCATCTACGCCGCCCACATGCGGAACCGCGCGCTGGGACGGGCGGGGAGCTGGCTGTTGCAAGACTTACAAAGCCGGCTCGCCTAATCGGCAACTCCCAATACCACCGTTCGCGGCAGGGACGGGAAGCCGTGTCACAACCGGTCGAGGCTGTTGAAAAACTAACGCTTGCGGCCTTTGGCGCTGACTGATTCGCTCCTTTTACCAGAGGGGAGTTAGAAGCATGATGGGTCGGCAGGTGGCGCAAGGGTCGCTGTTTTACGGGTTCCGGCTCGACGATCACGTGCCCGGCGACCACCTTCTGCCTCGGATCGACGGACTGCTCGACTTTGGCTTCGTGCGCGAGGCACTGGCGGATAGTTACAGCGCGGCAGGGCGACCGTCGATCGACCCCGAGCTGATGCTGCGCATGCTGCTGGTCGGTTACCTGTTCGGCATCCGGTCCGAGCGTCGGCTGTGCCAGGAGGTGCACCTCAACCTCGCCTATCGCTGGTTCTGCGCCTCGATCTCGGCGACGCGGTCCCCGACCACTCGACCTTCTCCAAAAACCGCCATGGCCGCTTCCGCGCGTGCGATCTGTACCTCCTGCTGTTCGAGCAGGTGGTCGCCCGCTGCGCCGCTGTCGCACTAGTCGCGGGCCTCGAGCTTGCGGTGGATGGCAGCACGATCATGGCAGACGCGAGCTGGGAGAAGAAGCTACCTGGCGCGACCGCCGCCGACGAGCTGCGCGCGCGCGATACGGTGTCCCAGCCCGTGGCCGAGTATCTTGCCGCGCTCGACACCGCGCTGCCGGTTGCCGTCGATGAGCGCGAGCCGATCGAGCCAAAGCATGTCTCGCCAACCGACCCGCAGGCGGCGTTGACGCGCAAGCACGGTCCGGCGCGCTATGCCTATGCGATCAACCCGTTGCTCGACCTCGATACCGACTGCATCCCTTGACGTCGAAGCCACGCCCGCGCGCTTCTCGGCCGAGGTGGCGGCAGCCCGGACCCTCATTACGCGAGCCAAGGCGAAGCTCGGCATCGCACCCCTCCAGCTTGCGGCTGACAAAGCCTATGGCAATGGTCCGCTGCTCGGGTGGCTGATCGACGAGGGCATCACGCCGCATGTGCCGGTGATCGACCGAACGCGACAGCGCGACGACTTCTTTACCCGCGACGCCTTCCGATACGATCGCGACGCCAACGTCTACCACTGCCCGAACGACAATCTCCTGACTTACCGAGGCGCCGTACGGACGAGCGGGGTCCGCGCTTATCGCAGCCGCCCGCCGACTGCGCCGCGTGTGCGCTCAAGCCGCAGTGCACGGCGGCCCGGCAGCGCGCCGTCACGCGCCTCATTACCGAAGATGCGCGCGATCAGGTCCGTGCCCTTAGCGGCACCGAAGCCTCGATCCACGCGCGACAGCGACGAAAGTGGATCGGGCGCGTGTTCGGGCACCTGAAACGCAACCTCAACCTCAGATCGTTTAAGCTGAGAGGCCTCAAAG
>JAYVRZ010000126.1:0-7258 GCA_043775965.1 Sphingomonas sp. | reverse complement strand
AGGCCGGGGCCCAATTGGGCGAACCTCGGAGATAGAGAAGCACCGCTATTCCAATTGGGCCCCGGCCTTCGCCGGGGTGGTGTGAGGCAAGCGATATTTACGCGGCGACCTTAGTTTTGGCGTAGTCCTGCGTGCCTTTGGTCAGCACCACGTCCCCCGGCTCGATCTGCGCGACGGGAATATCGGGAAGCGCCTTCAGCTCGTCGTACAACGGTGCGAAATCCGTCTCCACTGTCAGCCGGAGCAGTTCGTCGAAGCTCGGGATGACGTAATAGTTCTGCTGGAAGTCGTCGATCCGATATTCGGTCCGCATCACGCGAGCCAGGTCCAGCGCGATCCGGTTGGGGCTTGGATCGTCGAGCGCGAACCGCGTTTCGGCGTAGCTGGAGACGATGCCCGAGCCGTAGATGCGCAGGCCCTCGGGCTCCGCGATGAGGCCGAACTCGACCGTGTACCAATAGAGCCGGCCGAGATATTTCAGCGCATCCAACCCTAACGCGCGCTGGCCGCCGCGGCCGTACGCGGCGAGGTAGTCGGCGAAGACAGGGTCGGCGAGCATCGGCACGTGGCCGAACACGTCGTGGAAGACGTCTGGCTCCTGCAGATAATCGAGCTGGTCGGGGCGACGGATGAAGTTGCCGGCGACGAAGCGGCGGTTGGCCATGTGGTCGAAGAACACGTCGTCGGGGACGAGCCCGGGGACCGCGACGACCGACCAGCCGGTGAGCTTCATGAGGCGTTCGGACAGTTCCTCGAAATCGGGGATGCCGGGCTTGGACAGCTTCAGCACGTCGAGGCCGCGCAGCCAGGCGTTCGAGGCGCGGCCGGGGAGCAGTTTCGACTGGCGCGCGAACAAAGTGTCCCAGGTCGCGTGGTCTTCCGCGGTATAGGCCGACCAGTTCTGCGGGATGGTCCAGTCGGGGGCGCCTTCGGGCGGGGTGCTCAGGACGTGCGTTTCTTCTGCCATGCGGGTCGTCTAGCATGACGGAATGAAGACGGAAACGCGCTGGATCAAGTGGATTTCATGGGGGCTCGCGGCGGTCTTCGGGGTGATCGCGAGCTACGCTTTGGCAGGGCTGATCGGCGGGGCTATCCCGAGCAACCGCGACTGGCGGGCGCCTGCCAAGGGCGTGCATATCTTCGTCGAGAGCAATGGCGTGCACACCGGGATCATCGTGCCCAAGGTCGCGGCGGGGGTGGATTGGCGCGGCGTGGCGCGGGCGGAGGATTTGCGCGATCCGCGGTATGGCACGTTCGATCATGTATCGTTCGGGTGGGGGGAGAAGTCGTTCTACCTGGAGACGCCGACCTGGGCTGATGTGAGGCTACGGACCGTGCTTGGTGCGGCGTTCGGCAGCACGCGGACGCTGATGCATGTCGATCATCTGCCGATGCCGGTGGCGGGGGATGGTGCTCGGGAGATCGTGCTGACGCCGGCGCAGTATCGGCGGCTGGCGGCGTATATTCGGGCGAGCTTTCGCGATGGGGGTGCGCGGTATGCTGGCTATGGGGGGTATGATGCGTTCTATGACGCCAACGGGCGGTATGATGCGGTGCGGACGTGCAACAGCTGGACGGGGGATGCGTTGCGGTTTGCCGGGGTTCGGGTCGGGTGGTGGACGCCGTTTCCGGTTTCGGTGATGGGGTGGTTTTGACGCCTCTGTAGCGCCTCAAGAGCTTGTTCTCCCGCGAAGGCGGAAGTCCAGACTGGGCTCCCGCCTTCGCGGGAGAACAAGGAAATCAGGGCCGACTTGGTCAAGCCACCTCCCCGGCGGAGGCCGGGGTCCAGTTGGGGGACGTTGCTGAACTGAGGACGGCGGGACGCTTACTTCTGTTTCCCAATTGGGCCCCGGCCTTCGCCGGGGTGGTAAAAGTGGGTTCGCGTGGGGGTCAGTTCCCCGCGCGATAACCTTGGTATTGCCCGCATTCGGAACGCTGCGGATCGCGCTTGCAGCGTTTCGCCAGTTCCTTGCGCTGCTTGCCCTCTTCGGCCTCCTGCTTGCGCATCTTCTTGCCGTAGTTGCGGTCGGATTCTTCCTGACTGGTGGTGCTCCAGTCGACCGCCTTGCCGGCGACCTGGAACGGCGCCTTCACGATCGAGGTCGCGGTGCCGATGCAGCCGGTGGTCATGAGCGGCAGGACCGCGAGCACGAGAAGAACCTTACGCATCTACTTCACTCCCGCACGCAGCCTGTCACGCGCTTGAGACCCGTATAGCGGAAAATCGGTGAAAAATCCGTCGATACCTTGCGCGAGCCCGGCGTCGATCTCGGCGGCGATGTCGCCGTGCGCCGCGGGGTCGGTGCCGCGGCGGAATCGCTCGGGTTCGAAGACGTTTTCCGCGCGGTAGGTCCAGGGATGGACGCGCAAGCCGGCGGCATGTGCGTCGGCGACCAAAGTTGAGGGCGTCGCGCCGGTCCAGAGCATGCTCTTGTTCGGGCCGATGCCATAAGCATAGGCCGCGACTGCCTTGAGGCCTTCCGCCGTGATCATCGCCTTGTAGCTCGGCTGCGCGCCGTCGGCGGGGCCACCCTCGCCGTCCATCAGCTGGATCAGACGGATCTTGGTCATCGTGTGGAGGCGCTGGAGGTTCTTCACCTCGAACGACTGGATGAACACCGGCGCCTTGGCCGAATCCCAGCCGGCCTCGCGCAGTTCGGCGACCAGCTTCAGGTCGGTGGGGTGGCCGATGCTGGCGAAATACGTCGGATGCTTGGTCTCGGGATAGATGCCGATCGTGCGGCCGGTGTCCTTCGAGCGGCGCTTGGCGAGCGCGATGATCTCGGCGAGCGTGGGTATCTCGAACTGGCCGTCATAGGCGGTGTTCGCCGGGCGGAGCTTCGGCAGGCGTTCCTTGGCGCGCAGGGTCTTCAGTTCGGCGAGCGTGAAGTCCTCGACGAACCAGCCGGTCGTCGTCTGGCCGTCGATAGTCTTGGTGGTCTTGCGCGCGGCAAACTCGGGATGGTCGGCGACGTTGGTCGTCTCGTCGATGTTGTTCTCGTGGCGGGCGACGAGCACGTCGTCCTTGGTCGGCACCAGATCGGGCTCGATGAAGTCGGCGCCCTGATCGATCGCGAGCGAATAGGCGGCCAGCGTGTGCTCGGGCCGCAGCCCGCTTGCGCCACGATGTGCGATGACGATCGGGGGCGATAAACGGGGGGAAGCGGGGGTCATCGCCCCAGCCTGCCCGCTCGCCGTGACGAGCGCCAGCACCACAATGTGTGATAGCGTGTCGCAATAGGAAACCATCGGTCGCATCGGCGTTAAGTCCTCGAAATCCAAACATTCCCGGCGCATTCAACCAGGGGCCACCCACATGCATTTCACGATCAATGGTCAATCATATGACGCCGAGCCCGATATTCGTACCTCGGTGCTCGATCTCTGCCGCGAACATCTCGGGCTGACCGGCTCGAAGAAGGGCTGCGACCATGGCCAGTGCGGCGCGTGCACGGTGCTCATCAACGGCCGTCGCGTCAATTCCTGCCTGACGCTCGCGGTGATGCATCAGGACGACGAGATCACGACGATCGAGGGCATCGGCCAGCCGGGCAACCTCCACGCGCTGCAGGACGCGTTCGTGCGGCACGACGGGTATCAGTGCGGATACTGCACGCCGGGGCAGATCTGCTCGGCGGTCGGCATGCTGGACGAGGTCAAGAAGGGCTGGGCCAGCCATGCATCGGGCGACCTCACCGATCCGAAGTTCGATGATGCCGAGATTTCGGAGCGGATGAGCGGCAATCTGTGCCGCTGCGCCGCGTACCCCAACATTGTCGATGCGATCCGCGAAGTCGGTGGCGCCGAGCCTGCGGGCCGGACCGCGGACGAGAAGGACGCCGCGATGGAAGCCAATGCGCGTGGGGAGCTGGTAGCATGAAGACCTTCACCTACGAGAAGCCTTCGACGCCGGAAGCCGCCGTCAAGGACATCGATACCACTGGCGCTAAGTTCATCGCGGGCGGCACGAACCTGCTCGACCTGATGAAGCTGCAGGTCGAGACGCCGGACAAGCTGGTCGATATCTCGCGGCTCGATCTTGCGAAGATCGAGGAGCGCGAGGATGGCGGGCTGACGATCGGCGCGCTGGTGCCGAACAGCGATCTGGCCGCCGACCGCCGGGTCGTCGCGAAGTACGAGCTGTTGAGCCGGGCGTTGCTGGCTGGTGCGTCGGGACAGTTGCGCAACAAGGCGTCGACCGGGGGCAATCTGCTCCAGCGGACGCGCTGCTATTATTTCTACGACACCGCGGCCGCCTGCAACAAGCGGGAGCCGGGCAGCGGCTGTTCGGCGATCGGCGGGTTCAATCGCATCCTCGCCGTGCTGGGGACGAGCGAGCAGTGCATCGCGACGCATCCGAGCGACATGGCGGTGGCGATGCGTGCGCTCGATGCGACGATCGTGACGCTGAAGGCGGACGGCGATCGTCGGAGGATCTCGATCCACGACTTCTATCGCCTGCCGGGCGAGACGCCGCAGATCGAGACGGGGCTCGAGGCGGGTGAACTCATCACGCATATCGAGCTGCCCGCACCGCCGAAGGGCAAGCAGGCGTACCGTAAGGTGCGCGACCGCGCGTCGTATGCGTTCGCGCTCGTGTCGGTTGCCGCGGTGGTCGACGTGCAGGACGGCGTGATCGCGTCGGCATCGCTCGCGTTCGGCGGGCTTGGGCCGATGCCGTGGCGCAATCCGGCGATCGAAGCCGCACTGGTCGGCAAGGCGCCTACCGATGAGGCGTTCGAAGCCGCCGCCACCGCGTTGCTGGCCGATGCGAAGGGCTATGGCTCGAACGACTTCAAGATCCCCCTCGCCCGTCGTACGCTGATCGCGACGCTGCGCACCGTTACGGGAGCATGAGCATGTTTGGTTTTGGCACCACGAACAGCCTGACGATGGACAAGCCGCATCCAGACAGTCTTCTGGATACCGGCGTGCAGGGCGTGATCGGCAAGCCGCTCGACCGGATCGACGGGCCGCTGAAGGTTACCGGCACCGCGACCTATGCGGCGGAATACCAGTTCGACGACATGGCGTATGGTGTGCTGGTCGGGACGAAGATCTCGGCCGGCAAAATCGTGTCGATCGATGTCGATGCGGTGAAGTCGATGCCCGGCGTGATCGACGTCGTGACTGATTTCGACCAGTTCATCCGCGTCTCGGCGCAGGGCGGCGCGACCGATGCACCGACGCAGGGCGTGAAGGACATCGCGTTCTTCGGCCAGATCGTCGCGATCGTGCTCGCCGAGAGCTTCGAGGTTGCGCGCGATGCGGCGGCGCGGCTGCCGATCGAATACGAGACGAGCGAGGGGCAGTACGATTTCGCCGCGCACCGCGACGAAACGCGGACGCCGCCGGACGATGCCG
The DNA here is from genome assembly GCA_043775965.1 of Sphingomonas sp. GTDB lineage: Bacteria > Pseudomonadota > Alphaproteobacteria > Sphingomonadales > Sphingomonadaceae > Sphingomonas. The sequence continues at coordinate 1,894 of JAYVRZ010000126.1, read as the reverse complement.
CGCCCGCGCACTTCAAGCAGGGCGACGTCGACAAGGCGATGGCCGAGGCGGCGGTGACGATCGACTCGACCTATGTCACGCCGAGCCAGAATTCGGCGGCGATGGAGCCGCATGCCTCGACTGCGGTGTGGGACGAGGACGGCTCGCTGACGCTGTACGGCGCGTATCAGATGCCGACCTCGGATGCGCAGCAGTTGGCGAAGTCGCTGGGGATATCGGCGAAGAAGTGCCGGATCGTCGCGCGCTATATCGGCGGCGGGTTCGGGTCGAAGCTCGGCATCGCGCCCGAGAGCGTCGCGGCGGCGATCGCGGCCAAGCAGCTTGGCCGACCGGTCAAGGCGGTGATGGCGCGCCAGCAGGTGTTCGAGGCGACCGTGCGGCGCTCGAACACCGAGCAGCGCGTGCGGCTGGCGGCGGATGCGGACGGCAAGCTGTCGGCGATCGGTCACGAGACGCTGGCGTCGAACCAGTCGACCGAGGATTATTTCGAACCGGCCGGGATCGGCACGCATCTGTTGTACGGCGGCGAGAATCGGCTGATCACGCATGATCTGGTCGATGTGAACCTGGTGCTGTCGGGATCGATGCGCGCGCCGGGCGAGGCGGTCGGGATGCTGGCGCTGGAAGGCGCGATGGACGAGCTGGCCGAGAAGCTCGACATGGATCCGATCGAGTTGCGCAAGCGCAACGATCCCAAGGTCGACCCCGAGAAGGACGTGCCGTATTCGTCGCGCAACCTGACGCGGGCGCTCGACGAGGGCGCGAAGAAGTTCGGGTGGAGCGAGCGCAAGAAAGCCGGGACGCGACGCGAGGGCGAGTGGCTGATTGGCATGGGCGTGTCTGCGGCGGTGCGCGGCAACATGATGATGGAATCGTCCGCCAAGGTCGAGATCCACCCTGACGGCTCGGCGACGGTGTCGTCGGCGATGACCGACATCGGCACCGGCAGCTACACGATCCTGGCGCAGATCGCGTCGGAGATCCTGGGGATTCCGGTCGCGAACATCACGATGGCGCTGGGCGATACCAACGATCCTCCGGCGGCGGGCTCGGGCGGTTCGTGGGGCGCGGCGTCTTCAGGGACGGCGGTGTATCTTGCGTGCGAGATGCTGCGCGGGAAGCTCGCCAAGGCGATGGGCGTCGAGGAAGATGGGCTGACGCTGAAGGACGGCAAGGCGATCGGCGACAACCGTTCGACCCCGATCGGCGAGCTGGTCGGCAAGGGTCTCGAGGCGACCGGGCATATCAAGCCGGGCAAGCAGGAAAAGGAGACGACGCAGGCCGGGTTCGGCGCGCATTTCGCAGAGGTCGCGGTCAACGTGATCACCGGCGAGACGCGGGTGCGGCGGATGCTCGGGTCGTTCGCGGCGGGGCGTGTGCTGAACGCCAAGACGGCGCGGTCGCAGTGCCTGGGCGGGATGACGTTCGGGATCGGCACGGCGCTGACCGAGGATCTGATCCACGACACGCGGACCGGGAAGCTGGTGAACCACGATCTCGGCGAATATCACGTGCCGGCGAACGCGGACGTGCCGCAGATGGACGTGCACTTCGTCGACGAGCGCGACATCCATGCGAACCCGATCCACGCGAAGGGGATTGGTGAGCTGGGGATTTCGGGCGCGGGCGCTGCGGTGGCGAACGCGGTGTATAATGCGACGGGGATTAGGGTGCGCGAGTTCCCGATTACGCTGGATAAGCTGCTGGATCGGTTGCCGGCGGTTTGAGGGGCGCGGGGGTGGTTTGCCTTCTTCTTGTTCCCCCGCGAAGGCGGGGGCCCAGGAGCCACCAACGCCAGCGCCTGTAACCCTGGATCCCCGCCTTCGCTGGGAAACGGGATAGGTCGCGGGATTAAGTTACGGAGTATCGCTGGCCGTAATTCCACCCCGGCGAA
>JAYVRZ010000125.1:0-5756 GCA_043775965.1 Sphingomonas sp. | reverse complement strand
GGGGGCGGACACGGAACAGCGGTTTCTCTATCCTCCCCCTCCGTCTGGCAAGGGCCAGCCACCTCCCCCTGGCGGGGGAGGAAAGTTTGTTTCGGCGAAATCTGATGCGGAGGGCTTCCCAGACGACATATAAAGATATCTTTATATTTGATTTGAGCCCCTCGTTCCCCTACAGGGCACGGCATCCGGCACGGGCATGAGGCTCGCCGATCAAAGATTATTCCCAGGAGATATCCTCGTGGCCACCACGCTAGAGCGCGCGAAGACCGATTACGTCGTCGCCGACATCAGCCTCGCCGATTTCGGTCGTGCAGAGATCAACATCGCCGAGACCGAGATGCCCGGCCTGATGTCCTTGCGCACCGAGTTCGGTCCGTCGCAGCCGCTGAAGGGCGCGCGGATCACCGGTTCGCTGCACATGACGATCCAGACCGCGGTGCTGATCGAGACGCTGACCGCGCTCGGCGCCGACGTCCGCTGGGCGACCTGCAACATTTTCTCGACGCAGGACCATGCCGCCGCTGCGATCGCTGCGACCGGCGTGCCGGTGTTCGCGATCAAGGGCGAGAGCCTCGCGGACTATTGGAACTATGTCGGCGACATCTTCTCGTGGGATCGCGAGATCGAAGGCGAGACCGCCAACATCATCCTCGATGACGGCGGCGACGCGACGATGTTCGCGCTCTGGGGCGCCAAGCTCGAAGCCGGCCATACGATGCCCGAGCCCGAGAACGAGGAAGAGGTCGAGATGCAGCGTGCGCTCAAGGCGTATGTCGCGAAGAACCCCGGCTATCTGACCGAGACCGTCAAGAACCTGAAGGGCGTCTCGGAAGAGACCACCACGGGTGTCCACCGCCTGTACGAGATCGCCAAGAAGGGCGAGCTGCCGTTCCCGGCGATCAACGTCAACGACTCGGTCACCAAGTCGAAGTTCGACAACCTCTATGGCTGCAAGGAATCGCTGGTCGACGCGATCCGTCGCGCGACCGACGTCATGCTCGCCGGCAAGGTCGCCTGCGTCGCCGGTTTCGGTGACGTCGGCAAGGGTTCGGCCCAGTCGCTCCGCAACGGCGGCGCGCGCGTGATGGTCACCGAAGTCGATCCGATCTGCGCGCTGCAGGCGGCGATGGAGGGCTTCGAGGTCGTGACGATGGAAGAGGCGGTCAGCCGCGCCGACATCTTCTGCACCGCGACCGGCAACGCCGACGTCATCACCGCCGATCACATGAAGGCGATGAAGCCGATGTCGATCGTCTGCAACATCGGTCACTTCGACTCGGAGATCCAGATCGCCGCGCTGTCGAACTACGACTGGACCGAAGTGAAGCCCGGCACCGACCTGGTGAAGTTCCCGGACGGCAAGCAGATCATCATCCTGGCGAAGGGTCGCCTGGTGAACCTCGGCTGCGCCACCGGCCACCCGTCGTTCGTGATGTCGGCCAGCTTCACCAACCAGACGCTCGCGCAGATCGAGCTCTGGACCAAGGGCGAGAACTACAAGAACGAAGTCTACGTCCTGCCCAAGCACCTCGACGAGAAGGTCGCGATGCTCCACCTCGAGAAGCTCGGCGTGAAGCTGTCGAAGCTGTCCGACAAGCAGGCGGGTTATATCGGCGTGCCGGTCGAGGGCCCGTTCAAGCCGGACCATTACCGCTACTGATCGTTCGCGACCAGGTTGCGTGAAGAGCCGCGTCCACTTGGTGGGCGCGGCTTTTTTCGTTGATAGGACTCGCGGATATGTCGGGATGTCTGGCTAAGCCCGTGGCCGGCGGTGCATCATGATATTGATGTCCGGATCGGCTGTCGGTACGACTTCGAGTATCCGCTGCCAGCATGCGTCGGCGCTTGCCACAACGCCCCTTCGCTCCGCTAATTCGAGGAGGGCGCGGGTCGTCAGCATGTCTGTGGCGAGATCGAGATAGGTTTCTCGGACGAACCGCGGAATCTTGTCGTTCTCATAGACGATCAGGATGCCGTGATCGGCTTGATCGACATAGCTTCCCAATCATTCGACGATCGCCAGTTCGCCTGCTCCGCGCCACCGAAAGCCGAGATCGGTCTTTCGGGCGGCGACGAAAGCTCGTCCGACATCCGGTCGGTTCGATCGAGACCGGCGCATTCGTCCCTGGTGCCTGCCCCGCATCGAGCCATGCCTGTACTGCGAGCGCGCCGGATTTGGACAAATCGGCGGTCGCCTCCGATGCCACCATGTCAGTAACCACCACCCGGCAATCAGATGAAGCAGGTGCAAGGCATCCGCCTGTGCCAAGTGGATCAGCGGACCGGTGTCCGGCACTATGAGGTCCGGGCGTTCTATTTGGATGTCGGTGCTCATCGCATTCCTTGCTCGGTGCTGCGGCCAAACGATCGTAACCAAATCCGGCTGCTCGCAGCGTCCTGATTCCACAAGCCTCGCACAAATGACACAGTCCGAACGCAAACGGGCCGAACGCAAACGGGCGGGGCAGTTGCCTGCCCCGCCCGCTTACGCATCCGTTGGTCCGAAGACGTCCGGCGCCTAGAACTTCAGCTGTGCGCCGACGTAGAAGCGACGGCCGATCGGGTCGTAGACGTCCGCAGCCGTCGTCGTGCCGGTGATCGTGCCGTAGAACACGGTGTCCTCCAGCTTCGGCGGCTTGCGATCGAACAGGTTGGTGACGCCGAAGAACATCTCCATCTGGCTGTCCGTGCCAGCTCGCGCGCGCAGCTGGACGTCGTGATAGATCCGCGCCTTGATCTCGTTATGCGCGGCGATCGTCGGGTCCAGATCGATCTGGGCGGCATAGTCGGCGAACTCGTCGCGGACCGTGTCGACCATCGGGCTGAGATACGTCGCGGTCCAGTTCACGCTGAACGGGCCGGCGCTGTAGCTGGCGGTCGCGTTGACCTTGTCGCGAAACACCGCACCATATTCCAGATTGCCGACGCCGCTATAGGCGGGTGCCGCCGGATCGGACTGCGTCTTGTAGCTTAGCGTGTGCGTGTACAGCACGCTCAGGTCCAGGCGATCGTCCGTGACGAAGCCCAGGTTGCGACCATAACGCAGATTGACGTCGATACCGCGTGTCTTGGTGTCGGCGATGTTGATGTTCTGCGCGTTGACCGTTTTGATGTAGCCGGTGTTGTCGTAGCGGATCACGTTGTTGCAGAACTGCGGCTGCGCGGTCAGCAGGCACTGCTGGATCGACGTCGAGCGCGGGACGATGCCGATCGCGTTGGTCAGCTTGATGTCGAAATAATCGATGGTCAGGCTGAAATCGCGGATCTGATCGGGAGCGATGACCGCGCCGAGCGTGATGGTCTTGCCTTTCTCCTCCTGCAGGGCGCGGTTGCCGCCGTCGAAGCCGTTGATGCTCTGCGTGTCGGCCAGCGTGTACTGGAAGGTGCCGCCGTTGCGCACGGCCGCGGCGATCGCCGGGATCTGGCGGCAGGCATTGGCGTAGGTTCCGGTCGACGCGGCGGTCACGCCGTCGCATGGATCCTGCACCGCCGGGAAGGTTTCCGACGCGGACGAGAACAGCTCGTTGATGTTCGGCGCACGGTTCGCGACGGCATAGTTGCCGCGGAAGCGAAGGCCTTGCACCGGCGAATATTCACCCCCGGCGTTCCAGCTGAACACGGTGCCGATCGTCGAATAATCCGAATAGCGCGCAGCACCCTGCAGGCTCAGCGAATTGACGAACGGCAGACCCTTCAGCAGCGGAATGTCAATCTCGCCGAACAGCTCCTTCACGTTGAACTTGCCGACCGTATCAGGAGTCTGGTTGCCCGAATTCTGACCGGCGTTGGTCAACGCGTCCCAGTTCTCGCTGCTCTTCTCGCGGCGATACTCGCCACCCAGCGCGATCTGCACGTCGCCGTACGGCAGCGTGACGGGCGAGCCGCTGACGCTGGCGTTGGCGACGAACTGCGTATTCTTGATCGCGACCGAACGCGGCACGTCCGACTGGACGTAGCTCGAAGCGGCCGCGCTGGCGGTGTTGTAGCCGAACAGGTTGATCGGCGAACAGCCAGCGGCGCGGGCCGCGGAATCGCGGCAGACGATCGTGCCGGTCGAGTCCGTGACCGCGTCGAGCGCGTTCGCGTACTTCGTGATGTCGATGTCCTGGCTGCTGGTGCGATCCTTCAGCTGGCCGTAGACGCCCGACACTTCGTAGGTCCATTTGGGCGCGATGTCACCGCGGAACCCGCCGGCGATCCGGAAGGTGTCGCGGTCGTTCGTGTTGCTGCGACTGAACACCTCGTTCTGGCGGCGACGGAACGCGATCGACGTCACGTCGTTGTCGGCGATCCCGTCGCTGTTGCGCGCGATGATCTGCTGGCGGATCGAGGCGGGGATATACGGGTTGTCGATCGCATAGCCGGCGCCGACGTCCAGGCTCGAATCCAGCGCGAGCGCTTCGATCTGCGAGCTGGACTTCGTCTTCGCGTAGGTGCCTTCGAGGAACGCGGTAACGGAATCGCTGAACTTGTACTGCGCCGCACCGGCCGCGAGGTAGCGCTCGATCGGCGTGGAGATGCGCCGCACCGAATTGCGGTTGAACCCCGTGCCGCTACCCGAGACGACCGAGTTGTCCGGGTTGAACGAGAACAGGTTGCTGGCATAGCCGCCGTTGTTCGACGAGGCGTCGGCGCCGTTGCGGAGCTCGAAGCGGCCCTGTGCGGAATAGGAGCTGTACGACTGCGGACCGCAGCCGAGGTTCGAGCAATCCTCCGCCGAGATGCCGCGCTTGTTCGATAGCAGGCCGAGGTCCTTCGAATAGGTCCCGTTGAGGATGATCGAGCCGCGATCGTCCTGCCCGAACTTCGTGCCGCCGGTGATGCTGGCGGTGTAGTTCGGGTTGTCGCCTCGGCTGGTCAGGCCGTATTGCGCGCGGGCGGTGATGCCCTGCATGTCGGTCTTCATCACGTAGTTGACGACGCCGGCGATGGCATCGGACCCGTAGATCGCCGATGCGCCGCCGGTGACGACATCGATCCGCTCGACGAAGTCGGCCGGGATGTTGTTGACGTCGACGATCGACGTGCCGGCGACGCCGGGGACGAACCGGCGGCCATTGACCAGGACCAGCGTACGCGAGTCACCCAGGTTGCGCAGATCGATCGTCGCGACGCCGTTGCCCGACGTCAGGAAGTTGCTGTTGGTGCGGCTCAGGCCGGGGATGCCGACCTGGGGAAGCTTCTGCAGCAGGTCCTGGGTGTTGACGATGCCCTGCGACTGGATCTGCTGGGCGTCGATCACCGCGACCGGTGACGCCGACTCGAGATCGGGACGACGGATGCGCGAGCCCGTGACGACGATCGCGTCGTCGGCGCCGGCGATCGGTTCGGCAGCGGCCTGGGGGGCAACCGGGGTAGTATCAGTAGGTGCAGGGACGTTCGCATCCTGCGTGAAAGCGGGCGCGGACAGCGCCCCGGCAGCAAGGATAGTAGCGGTAAGCAGCAGTTTCCGAGACAAATTCAGTCCTTCACAATCTAACGCGGCATGTGTCTCGAATGCTACGATAGATCGCATCGATGCAAAGCGATTGCGACGAAATGACAGGAGCCATGTCACTTTTCCGTGCAACTGAAACAATATTGCAACACGCGTAGGCGCGGCTCGACCTGGGTCGTAAGAACTGCGGCGAGAAACTGTGCCGACGAACCGGGCGCATTTCTCCGCATTGATCTTCCCTATCGCGACCGGGTTGGCTTAGACGGGACCGATGAGTTTTCACCCGTTCTACCCGCTGCCCCGCCGACCGCTGCCTAGC
>JAYVRZ010000124.1:0-5670 GCA_043775965.1 Sphingomonas sp. | reverse complement strand
CTGATCACCGGGGCAGGGGGCAATCCCGCCACCTTCACCGCGCAGAACAACCCGAACGCGACGATCTTCATTCCCGGCACGCAGCAGGGCAATCCGGATCTGCGCGCCGAAGTCGCCCGCACCTGGACGGCGGGTGTCGTGGTGCGGCCGATCTCGGGGCTGTCGATCGGGCTCGACTGGTACGATATCCGGTTGCGCGACGCGATCAACACGCCCGATGCGAACACGATCGCGTCGCTGTGCGTCGACCAGCCGACGCTCGACAACGCCTATTGCAATGCGATCAGTCGCGAGCGCGGCACCGGGTTCATCAACGGCTATGTCGTCCAGCCGCAGAACGTCGCGGCGTTCCGCACCGCCGGCGCCGAACTCAACATCGCCTATCGCTTCAAGACGGCGCGCGCCGGCGCGTTCGATATTCGCCTGGTCGGCGGCTATCTCGACAAGCTCGAACAGGTCGCGACGCCGGGCGCGGTGACGGAGGACAATGTCGACCAGCCCTTCCGCCCGAAATACACCTTCACCTTCTCACCGAGCTGGACCGCGGGCGCGCTGACACTGAGCTACAATTTGCGCTGGCAGGACGGTGTCCGCCGTTTCGCCAAGGCCGATACCGAAGCGAACCCGAGCCTCGTCGATCCGCGCTACCTCCGGTACAAGGACCTGTGGCAGCACGACGTGCAGGCCGAGGTCGCGGTCGACGATCGGTTCTCGTTCTACGGTGGTGTCAACAACCTGGCCGACCAGAAGCCCGACATCGGGTTCGAGACCAACGTGCCGATCTCGCCCGTCGGTCGGTATTTCTACGCGGGGGCGAAGGTCCGGTACTGAGACGGTCGGAGTTGACCGTGAGGCATGCCTCGACGACGGACGGCGGATTGCCGAACTGGGAAAGACGCCCGTGCTGACCGAAGCCATGATGAGCCTCATCACGATGGAGGAAGGGGCGTTCATCGATCCCAGCTGCACCGTCGTCGATCCGCATCGCCTGACGTTGCGCAAGGGTGCGTTCGTCGGCCCGGAAGGACTGATCGACGCCGGCGGTGGCGTCGAGATCGGCGAAGCGGTGCGGATCAGCTACCGGTGCACGATCATATCGCTGACCCATCACATCACGCGCTCGGTCTGGCGGCGAGGCGTGGACGGCGATCGCCTCCGACCCGTCCTGATCGAACGTGGCTGCTGGGTAGGCGCCAACGTCACCATCTATCCGGGCGTCACCGTGCGAGAGGGGTGCGTGATCAACGCCGGATCGGTCGTGGCAAAATCCACCGAAGCACATGGACTTTACTGTCCGCCATACGCTGTGCGTACCAAGGATCTCGAGTTCGAGTGACGGCCGATCACGATCGCGTCGTCTAGGCCGCCTATCCGGGCTCCATCCGCCTCAAGCCGTAAAAGGATGATACAGCGCTCCGAAAGACGGCGTTCTGCCAAATGGACGAATGGCCAGAGTCGAGGCGAGGCTACGAGACCCCGGATGGCCGACTATGGGTCGCACACGACTGAGATCGGGCAGGCTTAGCCATAGCGATGGTCAGGTCGGCCGGGATCGGGTCGAGATCGAGCGCATCGCGCACGAACGCACGCAGCGACACAACCAGCTCGTGCGTATGGACCGGATCGACGGTTAGGTCCCCGTAAATGAGCCGCCAAGAACCTTGTAGGCAGCGATAAGAGTCCTAAGGCGTTCGTTGATCTGCCGGTTCATGCGTTCACGGCGCTGCTGGAACGCCATTTGGGTGAGCAGGCGGATGCTTACCCCCAACAGCGTAACCAGCGTCAGCCCGAGGATGCCCGGGGATGGTAGCGAGCAGACTCTGCCAGGAGCTGAAATCCAGACCCGCAAGTGCATCCCCCTAGTTACAGTCTACGGAACGCCGGTCGATCGTGCAGGTGCCGCGGAGCAGCACGACGACGAAGATAGCTCAGGCGATTTTCCTCTATTAACGCAGCTGAACGGATGTCCGCGGTTGGGTCTTCGTTGCCTCATCGTCGTGCTCGAGGGCAAAGATCAGATCGCATCGTAGCTGAACAGCCACAGCGACGAGGCCTGCTTGCTCGCTTTGTCGCCGGTGCTCTGAAGACGACCCACCGCGGTATATCGGACGCCGTTTCGGAGTTCGCCGGACGGCATCAGCGGTGCAAGGCGCGGCGCGACGTACAGCACGAGGTCATGGCCATCGTCAGTGGTCATGCTGACCGCCCTGTAACCAAGCTTTCCCCCCAGCAGCCGTTCGTTCGCCTGCCCGTAACCGGTCGGCGACTTGAGGTTCGTAATGCGTCCCGTGACGCGGACCAAATTGCCGTTGGGCTGGTCGGTCTCCGCATTGAACGGCCGTTTGGTTCGCATCCGCTCGGTGTTGATCGCGGCATAATGGTCGAGCAATTTGCCGAGGCTCTGATAGCCGATCGTCCATTTGCTGCGTTCGGCCCAGAACAATGTGCCGTCGAACACGGTGAACAACGCGTCGGTCCAGCCGGCGCACCCGTCGGCATCCTGGCAATTGACCCATGCCGCATCGATCCATTGCACGAGTTGCTTGTTCGGATCCGAGAACTCCGCCTCTTTGGCAAGGCCGGGCCCGAACGCAACTGCAGCCTGATGTTGCCGAGGCGCGACGATCGCGACCGCGCCGTTGCCGACGTCGAGCTTGCCGATCCGCAACTGGCGCATCATCGCCCAGGCATAGTCGTTCGCGGACAGGCCCTTCAGATCGTCGACTACCAAAATGCTCATTTCGACGCCGTGATCCCTGGCGAGGCGATACAGGCGCTGCTCCATCTTCTTCATGCGCGCCGGGTCGAGCTGTCCGGTCTCGTCGACAATGAAGCGGCCGTATTTGAAGGGTATCGATCCGGGCGCCGGTAACATGCGGGCGGGGACCGAGGCGTTGACGATAGTCGGTCTCGGCGCCGCCGTGGCTCCTGGCGCCGTGGCTCCTGGCGCCGTGGCTCCCGGTAATGTCGGTTGCTGCGCGGTGACGCCCGGCGAGGGGGCGGCCGACGCCGGCGCTGCGTTGCCGCTGCGGCAATCGAGCCCGCCCGCTTGCGTGCAGGACTGCACCCAGCCTTGCCGGATCGCGTCGGCGCGCTGGTCTTTCGCCGGATGGGTCGGCGAGCCGTGGCTGCTGCCGACGGTCAGGATCATCCGCTGCGCCTCGGCTAGCGGCGCGCCCATCTTCTGCAGGACGTAGCCACTGAACTTGTCGGCTTCCAATTCGATTTCCGGACGGCTGCCGCCGGGCACGATCGTGTGCCCCGACAGATGGTGCGCGATCTCGTGCGCCATGATGCTGATCGGGCCCCAGGGACTGCCACCGACCTGCGATTCGGCCGCTTTCATGAATGCGGGGTTGAAGGCGATAACGCGGCGCGGCACCCGCTGGTCGTCGAGCATGATGATCGCCGCGGCATTGGGCACGGGCCCCGACACGACGACGAAATTGGCGGGAAGGCCGGTATAGCCCATGATCCGCGTGACCGCGCTGGCGCAATCCTGCGGGGCGCCGCCGGTCAGCGTCGCGGCATCGGCCTGGACCGGCTTGCCGTCGTAGGAACACGCCTGCAGCGTCGATGCGATCGCCTCGACCTTGGCCGCGCTGGACGCTGTCTTCCTGGTGTCGTCCGCCTTGCCGCATCCGCTTATCAGAAGGGCGGCCAGCGCACTCGTCGATGCCAGATGCAAGGTCCGCATGTCACCTTCTCCTCGTCAGCGGCTTACCAGCCACAGGGTCAGCGGCTTACCAGCCACAGGATCGCCCATGCGTAGATGCGCAGCAGCGTCCAGTTGATCGCGAACACCATGATGCCGGCTAAAAACAGCCTTGGCCAGTCGGTTCGCCACGCGAGCAGGAAGAACTGGCGAAAGGCCACTACGACGATCAACGTCTTGAGTATGGGCACGTAAATCTGCGACGCCGCCTTGTGCGCCAGGATGAAGGCCGGATCGTGCCAGATCAGGGTCGGCAGCAGGTTGATGCTGATGAACGCCAGCACGATCGACTGGCAGTAGATCGCCAATACCGTCACCTCGATGAGGTTATAGCCAAGCCGGCGCCGGAACATGATCGCTGCCGTGGCGACGATCGCGACGATGCCGAGCGAGAAGCTCCAGTTGGAATAGGCGAGCACCTGGGCCGCCATTCGCTTGACGACGCCATCACGATCGACGCTCGCATAGACACTGAAATACTGGTTGGTAGCGAGGAGTACGACCAGCACGGCAACGGTCGCCACAAGTAGCTTCAGCGGATGCATCCACGTCGTCCGCCGGCCCATCACATATTCCCGGGCCACTGTACCGGGCGTGACCATCAGTTTGCGGAGCGTCCACACCGCCGGTAGCTCGAACAGGCGAAGTCGATCCCAGGCTTCCTTGCGCATATCGTGCCACACGAACCGCTTCGCGGCTTTCTGCCCGCATTTGCCGCAATACGCGGTTGTCATCGGCGTAGCGCAATTGCGGCAAGTCGGTTGCTCGAACCAGTCATTGGAAACCGGAACGTTGGGGAGGTGAGGAGTATTCTGTTTGCTCGGACCAAACGCTTCGGCAATTATGCGGCGGACATCCAGCATCTTACCTCTCCTCGTTCCCATGCTTCGGCTTAGCATGGGCCCGATAGACGGTGGAACAGCGTCGTCATGAACCCGATATCGTCCTGCGAACCGGTGCTCATTTGCAGTACGATCAGCGCAGGGGAAGCAGCGCGCGCAGTCGGGGGTCACGCAGCCACAGCCCGCCCCAGGCGCCGACGCCCAGTGCCACATTGATGATCTCCGGCAAGATCACGGCCTGCGTAACACGGAGATGCGCGGCTAGCGCACCGCCGATGAACCCCGTGATCAGGACGGCGCCCAGAGCTGCCGTGCGCGGGACCGCGTAGAATACACCGCTGACCAGGGCGAGCACGGCAACGGGAAATAGCGTCGCGGAGCCCCAGCCATCTGATGACATATCTGACGCGAACACCTGCGGTTGTAGCAACCCGACGAGCCCGTTAGCGATCATGAGCAGAGCCACCAGCGTACTCATCACGACACTGGCGCGATGCGCGATCGTTCCCTTCTTCATTCTCCATCCCCTCGCTGCGATCGCGCGGAACATGCGGCCAACCGCCGGAAGAGGCCAGCCCCTGCCTGCGACCATACCGAGTGCCGCCAACTGCGATCCCGGCTTGAACGCGGACTGGTCACTATCTCATCAAATCGCGACATAATCGCGTGAGACCTCGAATCAGCGGTCACAGGTTCTAATCGCGGGTTGAGGGCGGCCGGGAACAAAACGGCGCAGCGACTATTGGTAGGGTCGGATTGAACAGGGATGAAAAAATGAAGAAGGCAATCGTAATCGCGATGGCGGCAGGCCTCGTTTCGCTGTCGGCATGCAACTCCAGTCCACGTGAGCAGGCAGCCGACAATATCGAGTCGAACACGGAAGCGGTCGCAGACAATCTGGAAGACGCGGCAGACAACGTCAGCAACGACGCCGCCGAAGCAAGCCTCGAGAACAAGGCCGATGCGGTCCGCGCGACGGGTCAAAATCAGGCCGAGGACATGCGGACGAACGATCCCGACACCAACCTGTCGAACGGCATCTGATTTAGAGAGACAGAACGAGCCGCTCCCAAGCACAGCTCGAGCTGGAAGGGCGCCCGGGGAAACCCGGGC
>JAYVRZ010000123.1:0-8816 GCA_043775965.1 Sphingomonas sp. | reverse complement strand
CCGCTGCCGGGATGGCAGCGGCGCGCGGCTTTGGGGACTGCACTCCGATCGTCGTTTTTGCGCCTCGGTCGGGTTTGTCGGGCGGCTGTCCGTCGCGCTCGCCTTCGATGCCCTTTGCTGTACCGGTTCGCTCCAGTCGGCCTCCGTCGCCCGCCGGTGCACGATAAGTCATCCCTGAGCGGACAATGTCGTTGCCGAGGTTGCCGCCATCGAGGGTCATATGGCACTTGTTTCGTCGTCACGGCGGCCGCCGCGCTGGAGCGTCACAACACCCCGAACGAGGCGCGACAGGGCCCGGTCCCTCGGCCAGATCCGGGCACGATCGCGGTTCCGCATAGACCGGATCGCGGTGCGTTCCGGGACAACGACGCTTCGCGATCAAGGTTCGCTCACCACTGGCCGGCCGGACAAGGCGCCGATGTCGCGCGGTCGCCTCATTCGAACAGCCAGGGTCCGCGGCGTGGCTGGCGACACTATCGTGGCAATGGGGGCGGATACGGCAGGCGCGTGCAGCATCGACTCAATTCGCGTGTGGCCGGGGCCGCGTGTCGCGCATGGCAGACCTCTTGCCAGTCCCTCCTGCAGGCTTGGCTGCCGCCCTGAACGGACCTCTCTTTCGGCGGGTCTGGCGGGGGCCGCCGGTCCCGCAACGGCGTCGCCGACCTTCTTCCCCGGCTCGGATATCCCTCGCCTTCCTCGCGAGACAAGAAGCCCGGCTTTGGCCGTCCTCCGCTGTGCTTCGGCCCTTCGTCCACCCCATCGCGCAGCGGCGATGGGGACCCCGAACGGGGTGCGGGACCGTCCTCCGCCCGCCTGATCGACCGCCTGTCGAGGCCGCATCGGGCGGCATCGCACCACATGAAGGAGGTTAACATGGCACAGATTGGCAGCTTCACTCGCGGCGAAAACGGCGTCTACATCGGAGAAATCCGGACCCTGACGCTCCGCGTCAAGGCGACGATCCGCCCCTGCGATCACGATACAGACAAGTCCCCCGACCACCGGGTCAGCGCCAATGGCGTCGAGCTCGGGGCAGCCTGGACGAAGGCGGCGCGCGAGACCGGCGCGCAATATCTGAGCCTCAAGCTCGACGATCCGTCGCTCCCGGCACCGATCTACGCGACCCTCGTCCAGGGCGACGACGGCGAGCACAAGCTCATCTGGTCGCGCTGAACGTCGAATGCCCCGCGCGCCGATGCGCGGGGCATCTTCCCGTTGTGGCTGTGTCGAAAACAGGGACGCCGGTTTTCGACGCTCCGCAACCGGTGTCGCGCACGCCATCCCCAGGGACACCGACGGTAACCCGCCGCCGCTTGGAGGTACGCATGATGGATAGCGACGACACGATCGAACGGGCGAACCGCGCAAAACGCGGCTCACCCTTTCTCAACACCGATCAGGCAGCAGCCTATCTCAAGATATCCAGTCGGCTGCTGAAACGGTTGCGCGTGAGGGGGCAGGGGCCGATCTTCCGCCGCCACTGCCGCTTCGTCCAATATCATATCGACGATCTCGATGCCTGGTCTGCAGAGCAGGCGACACGGGCGATGCGGCATGGCTAAGCGCACCACCCGTGCGTCCGACGCGCCGCTTTTCGCTTGGGGCGACGCAGTGCGCGCAGCGCGCCTGCGGCATCGCAAACGCACGCGCTGGGGCGTCGTCAGCACCGTCGGCATCGTGACGCTTGGTCTTACGATCGTCGCGCCGCCGCTGCCGCGCCTTGTCTGGAACGCTAGCGCGAGCGCCCCGATCGGGCTCTATGCCGTGACGCCCGGCGCAGCGATCACCCCCGGCGATATGGTCATCGCCCGGATGCCTGCGCGGTACCGGATGCTTGCTGCCGTCCGCCATTATCTGCCTGCCAACGTCCCGCTGGTGAAGCATGTCGTGGCCTCTGCCGGGGACGAGATTTGCGCGCTGGGCGAGGCGATATTCCTCAACGGGCGATGGATCGCACAGCGCCGCGTCACCGACGGACATGGCCGCGCCATGCCGTGGTGGAGCGGGTGTGCTCGTCTCAGGGGGCACCAGCTCTTCTTGCTGATGACCGACAATCCATCGTCGTTCGACGGGCGCTATTTCGGGTCGACCGAAGGCGAGGACGTGACCGGGAAGGCGCGGTTGCTATGGGCCCGCTGAGCCGGCTCGGCCTCGTCGCAGGCATGCTGACAGTCCCACCCGCGCAGGCGCACGACGTCGATCGCTGGCGGTCCTGTATCGAGTCTGCATCGACCCGGTTCGGCGTACCGATGCGCTGGATCGAGCGCATCATGCGCGCCGAAAGTGGCGGCAGGACCATTCTCGGCGGCCGGCCGATCCGCAGTCACGCAGGCGCGATCGGCCTGATGCAACTCATGCCGAAGATCTGGGCTGATATGCGAGCACGGCTCGGCCTGGGGGCCAATCCCGACGATCCTCGCGACAATATCCTCGCCGGCACGCTCTATCTGCGGCTGATGTACGACCGGTTCGGCTATCCCGGACTGTTCGCAGCCTATAATGCCGGGCCACGCCGCTATGCTGCCTATCTCGCCGGTCGGGCGGCATTGCCGCGCGAAACGATCGCCTATCTCGACAAGGTCAGTGGTGGCAGTCCAGTGCGTTTGGCACCAACCGCCCTGCCAGCGCCCCCGACCCTGTTCGCGATCCGTCATGCTAGGTCTGCGAGGCCTCAACCGACGGCGGACGGCGTGTCGCAACCATCGCTCTTCGCGGTTCGAGCCGTCGTGCCATGATCGCGGGCGGGGGCGGGAATCGTCTCGCGTCGTCCGATCCTGACGGGCGGCGCGGCGGTCCTCGAGGCTGGCGGCCTCTCCAATTCTGCCGCGAAAGGGAGCGCGCTGCGCGCGCGTTCCTGTTCGTTGCCAATGCGACAATATCGGTCCCCCCGCCGCCGCTGGCGCGGCGATGGACTGCGTTTCGCGGCCCTGACAACCGCCCCGCCGCCCGACGTTTTCGACGCGTCCTCGGTCAGAGAAGGATGAAGAAGGAGCCTGT
The DNA here is from genome assembly GCA_043775965.1 of Sphingomonas sp. Taxonomy (GTDB): domain Bacteria; phylum Pseudomonadota; class Alphaproteobacteria; order Sphingomonadales; family Sphingomonadaceae; genus Sphingomonas. The sequence goes on along the minus strand of JAYVRZ010000123.1, from coordinate 5,819 downwards.
CATGACCATGATTCATCCCATCTCGGTTGCGTCGGACCGCACGATGGCGGCGCTGGTCTTTACGCGCGACATCGAGTTCGAACGCGGCGCCGGCGCGGCGTTGGCGCGTCGCTATCTCGCAGCCCCGAAGAGCGATTTTCCTTGCCACGCCAGGGTTCTGGAGCGCTGGATCGGCGCCTATGACAGCGGAGATGACGACGGACTAGCGCTGGACCGAGTGCGTATTCTGGGCACGCTCAACGGCGCGTGGTTCGTTGCGGCGATGATCGTCGATGCCGATGGCAACGCGCACGACATGACAGGCAAGCTTGGCTTCGCTTCTGCGGATAACGCACGCAGGGCGTTCGCGAATGCGTGATCGGCATGACCGTTCAGGCCGGGATACGGCGCCGGACCGGCATCGTGTTTCGGTCGCTTTCTTGCGTCGGGGAGCGGTTTGGGAAGGGGGGCAGGGAAAACAAGATAAAGGCACTGTCTCGCGACAGGCCTCAAGTCTTTGTCTGCACATCGTTTTGTTGCGAGATAAGGACTTCGCGATTGGAGACGCGCGTACGGCGAATGGCGCAATTCCGCCGTTCCGGCTCGCAAATCGCGAGACTCCGGTCGCAGCGCGAGCATCGTCCTCATGATCGACGATCCGTTCGAACCCCGCCTTGGCCGCATGCGCGGCAAGGACGGCAAGCGTACGGCAAATTATGTCGGTCGCGTCGTCGTCGCAGCCCGCCTGGCAGGCGCGAAAACCGGCGTGCAGGGGCGCCGGTTCGATGGCAGTCGGATCGGGCGCGGGGCAAGCGTTGGCCGGCTTCTCTCCAGTCGCGATCGGCTCGCCGGATTCCGGTCGCGCCGCGCGGTGGTGAAGACGCTGCTGGTGCGACTGGGAACCAAGGGCATGGCAACGGCGAAAGCCCATCTGCGCTACATCCAGCGCGACGGCGTGACCCGCGACGGCGCGCCTGGCGAACTCTATTCATCCGATCGCGATGTCGCCGACGGCAAGGCGTTTCTCGAACGCTGCAACGGCGATCGGCACCAGTTCCGATTCATCGTCTCGGCAGAAGATGGCGCAGAATATCCCGACCTCAAACCCTATATGCGCCGGCTCATGACGCAGGTCGAGGCCGACCTCGGGACGAAGCTCGACTGGGTCGCGGTCGATCATTTCAATACCGAGCGACCGCATACCCATGTCATGCTGCGCGGGGTCGATGAACGCGGTCAGAATCTCATCATCGCACGCGAGTATATTTCGCATGGCTTGCGCGAGCGGGCAGCCGAGCTCGTCACGCTCGACCTTGGGCCGCGTACCGACCGGGAAATCGAAGAGCGACTGCGTTACGACGTCGGGCAGGAGCGACTGACCGCGATCGACCGTCGCCTGCTTCGGCGCATGGATACCGAGCGGATCGTCGTCGCCGCCGACCGTGACCCGTTTCAGCAGTCGATCCAGGCGGGCCGGTTGCGCAGGCTGGAAACGATGGGCCTTGCCGATGATATCGGCGGCGGCCGGTACCGGCTCGCCGATGGGCTGGAGGATACGCTGCGCCGCATGGGCGAGCGCGGCGACATCGTCCGCACGATGCAGCGCGAACTTACCCGCCGTCGCTTGGACCGCGCCGGGGTGGATCAGGTGATCACCGGCAGCGATGCAAGACCGATAATCGGGCGCGTTATCAACCGGGGTTTTTCCGACGAGCATCGCGACCGCCATTATCTGATGGTCGATGGCGTCGATGGCCGCGTCCATTATATCGATATCGGCCGTGGCGACGCGACCGATCCGACGCCGGAAGGTTCTATCGTGCGCGTCAGTCCGCGCGAAGCCGGGGCGCGTCAGACTGATCGCACCGTCGCAGCCATCGCGGCGGCGCATGAGGGACGCTATTCGGTCGACCTGCATCTTGGCCATGATCGCTCGGCGACCGAGACTTTTGCACAAACGCACGTGCGGCGGCTTGAGGCGATGCGTCGCGCCCGCGCGGGTGTGGATCGCGAACCGAACGGCACCTGGATCATCGCCGCCGATCATGTCGACCGGGCCGCGGCCTATGAGCAGCGCTTGCTGCGCGACCAGCCGGTGACGATCGAGACTGTGTCGGCAATACCCATCGAACGGCTCGGCCGCATCGATGCCGCAACCTGGCTGGACCGTGAACTTGCATCGGGCATGCCGGCGCCGCTCCGCGATGCTGGATTTGGGCATGAGGTACGCTCGGTCGTGACGGTCCGACGGCAGTGGCTGGTAGAGCAGCAATTGGCGGACCGTGACGGTGACGCCGTCAGGCTACGCGCCAACGCGCTGGCCGTCCTCCAGCGGCGCGAGTTGCTGCGCGTGGCTGGGCAGCTTTCCGAGGAGTTGGGCAAGACGTTTGCCGAGGCCCGTACCGGCGATACGATCGAAGGGCGGCTGGCACGCAAGGTTGATCTGCTGAGCGGCAAGTTCGCGCTGGTCGAGAAGAGCCGGGAGTTCACGCTCGTGCCCTGGCGACCGGCACTCGAAAAGCAGTTGGACAATCAGGTGGGCGGGATCATGCGTGCGGACGGGATCAATTGGCGATTTGGTCGTGACCGGGCCGGGCCGGAGATTTCGTGATTCTGTCTGTTGACGGCTCGCCACGGGGATTTGGCTGATCGGCTTTGACCCCTGGCGCACGCTGTTTGATATCCTGTCACCTTTGATGCTCTGTGTCGTGCAGGAAAAGTTTGCCTCCAGGCATTCGTCGCAACAAGCCCGTCGCAGACAGTGAGAATGGGCAAGCATCCTGCCAGTGCCCTGATGGTATCTGCGATGGCCACGGATCCCGGACGGCCTTCATCCTGACTCGGCCGCTCGGCGCCGCGGTCGGCGATTCCCTCGACGAGCTGGTCGATCATGGCGGCTAGCTGTCCACTGGCGTCGGCTGTGTTGGGCGTGGCGATCGTGCTGCTGATCGTCCTTGTCAGGAACCGAGATCGTTTGATTGCCGCGGCCTGATCGAGGGCGGCTGGCTAGTAGATATCGCGACAATATTTGCCCTGTTCGGCCATCTCCTCCAGCCGCGCGTCACCTAGAATGGCGTGCAACGCTACATCCACGGCGCTCGCCATGCCGGCAAGGCTGCCGCACACATAAATGGCGGCGCCACGATCCGCCCATTCGAGCATCTCCTGGCCGGCATCGGCGACGAGATGCTGGACGTAGCGGCCACACGCCGCGTCACGCGAAAAGGCACGATCGGTCCGGGTCAGTAGTCCCTCGGTGGACAGCGTTTCCAGTTCCGCGGCGAAAGGTCGGTCGTGAGCACCCGACCGCTCGCCGTACAGCAGCCATGCCGGGGCGCCGCCATCGGCCGCCCGCGCGCGCAGGTGGGCCATCAGGCCGGCAAGTCCGGTGCCGTTTCCGATCAGGACGATCGGTACCGTCGGGTCAGCGGGCCCGAATCCTGGGTTGTCGCGAATGCGCAGCAGGATGGGCGCACCGATCGGCGCGACCTGCGTCAACCAGCCGGATCCGATACCGAACCCGCCGTCCGGAGCGGGGCACGCACGGACCAGTAGTTCGACCACGCCGGAGGCGGCAATCGACGCGATCGAATAGTCGCGGTGCGCAAGCGCCTGCTGCGGGGCGGCGCAGTCGCCGTCGTCGCGCAACACCTTGTCCAGCAACGCCTGACGTAACGCGGGGTCGTCGGACCGATCGACGCGGGCCAGCCAGCGATCGACGCGGGCCGGATCGTGGCGCGGCAGAATTTCGGCGATCGCGCCTGGTGCCCAAATGGTCGGCGTGTCGGGTTTCAGCACGACTCGGTAGACCGCACCACCCGGACTGCCCGGATTGACGTGCTCGCGCGATACGAGCGTCCACGGCGCATAGTCCGCGCCTTGCCAGTCGGGCTGGATGGCGGCGCCGGCGATTGCGGACAGTTGTTGCTGCCAATGGCGCTCGGCGTCGATGTCCGTATCGTCGAGATCGACACGGTCGAACAGCCGTCGCCCACCGCTGGCATGAAGCCAGGCATCGACGCGGTGCCCGAATGCGCAGAAGTCGGGATATTCGCGGTCGCCTAGCGCCAGCACCGCATAGTCCAGCGTGCCGACATCGATGGGCGTAGCCATCGTGGTCGCTTCGAATTTGCGCGCACGATCGGGGGCGTCGCCTTCGCCGTAGGTCGCAACCACGAACAGCGCGCGGCGCGCGGCGCGCAGGATGTCCTCGTCGAGCGTCGCCAGCCCGCGGACGGTCGCGCCGGGAAAGGCAGCGGCGCTCAACCGGGCAATCCGTTCGGCATTGCCGGTCTGTGAGGCGTAGGCGACCAGCATGTCGCTGCCGATAGTACCGGACGGTGCTACGGTCGTGGCAGGCACTGCCTTCAAGGCCTGTCTCGTCCGTCGCCGTCCGACATACAGCAACAGCCCGGTGATCGCGAACAGCGGCATGGCAAGGCTGCTCGCGAACAGCAGGATGCGGCCGGCGAGCCCGAAGAAGGCGCCGGTATGCAGCGCGTAGAAATTCGCCGCGATCGTCGCGCCCGATCCGCGCTTGGCGTAGCGCTCAGCTTTCAGGAGCCCGCCTGTAGCCGCGTCGAACCGCAGTTCGTCGGTCATCCGATCGAACCGGGCCCCGCGGGGCAGCATGCGCATGACGACGGGCCTGTCGCCGTTCGGAACGGTGATCGCGACACGGTCGAATCGGGTATTTTCGCTGGCCTCGAACCGCGCCCATGCCGGCGCCAATGGGCGCGGGGTGCCGGTGGGGTCGCCGCGTCGACCGTCGTCCTTGCCGATCTTGCCGGTCAGCACATAGGTCGCCCCGCGCTTGTACCAGTCGTACGACCAAGTCAGCCCGGTCAGTGCGCTGAGCAGATAGAAGACGACCAGCCAGCCGCCAATCACCGCATGAAGCGTGCGATACAGGTTGCGCCCGGTCTTGCGCAGGTCGAGCACGAACCAGGATCGCCAGTCGAGCGCGCGCCGCGGCCAGCGCAGATACAAACCCGACAGCGCAAAGAAGATCAGCGACAGCGCGGCAAAGCCGGTGATTTGCCGGCCGATCCCGTTCGGTCCGCCTGGCAGTGCGAGCCAGCGGTGCAGGTCCATGACCGTACGGAAGAACGCCTCGCCCGTTGCGGGCCCAAGCAAGATGCCGGTGCGTGGATCGACGAACATGTGCTCGCCGCGACGAACCCCCTTAGGCGGCGCGAACGTTACCTCGGCCGCCAGCGTGGAATCGCGTTGGATCGCGATCTGCGTCACGCGTGCGCCGTCGCGCTGGTACGATGCGGCGGCGATAATCTGGTCTGGCGACAGGCGGGGCAGGGGCGAGGGCGCTAGCGTCACCACGCCGGGGCTCAGCGCGGCCATGATCTCGTCCTCGAAGCTCATCGTCGCGCCGGTGACGCCCATCAGCGCAAGCACCAGGCCGGCGGTGATGCCGAGGAACCAGTGGATCTGGAACAGGACGCGACGCGTCATCTGCCGGCGATCGCCCAGCTCACCGCCGCGTCGAACAGTCGAATGCCTGCCGGCGACAAATTGGTGAAGCCGTTATTGTCCAGGAACAGCATGACGCGGCGGGCCGGCGCCAGCGTCTCGTAGTCCATCGTCGCGCCGGCCTCATACCCGAACACCGCGGCCTTTTCGGGCTGGCCATAGATCGTCGCGATCGTCGTCGCGCCGAGGCCTGGCTTGCCCCAACTCATCGGCGCCTGCTTGACGTAGACGTTGGCCATGCCCGCGGGCAGCCCTGCGGCCATCGTCTGTGGCGCGTTGACGATCCACACGAAGCGTTCCTTCTCCGCCTCGCCGAAGTCGACATCGTGACGCTTGCCGGTCATTGCGAGGTC
>JAYVRZ010000122.1:0-4512 GCA_043775965.1 Sphingomonas sp. | reverse complement strand
GCCCAGTCTGGGCTCCCGCCTTCGCGGGAGAACAAGGAAGCGGGAGTTGCCGTTTGGTTGGAAGGCGTCAACTCCAACACCATCCCGGCGAAGGCCGGGACCCAATTGGGAAACGTCGTTAACGGAGTGCAGCGTTCAGTTACGACGACCTTCCCAGTTGGGCCCCGGCCTTCGCCGGGGTGGTGTTTCGTTGATCGGGCAAGCTCAAACCCGAAGCCCCCCTCACCCCGCCGCAAACGCAGCCCGGACGAACCGCGCACAAGCCTCCGGCGCCGTGATCGGGATCATGTGCCCGCCCTCGATCGTATCGATTTTCGCCCCCGGGATCACCGCCGCAGTCCGATGCCCGTTCCAGGCCGGATCCAGGATCGCATCCTGCCGTCCGAACAAGATCCGCGTCGGCACCCCGATCTCGGCATAGCGCGCGACCATTGCCCTCACGTCGTCGTTCGCACCGGCGAGATCCGCCGCCGCCGCGGCGATCGCGATGGGCCGCGCCGACAGCGCCCCGCCGCCCCGCGTCACGAAATCCTCCGGCACCGGCTCGGGCGCAAACACGCCCTCGAGCGTCTTGGTCGCGGTCAATCGGCTCAGCGGCGTGCCGAGCACCTGCGCGAACGCCAGACGCGCGCCTGCCGGTATCCGCGCCAGTCCCCGGAAGCTGTCGGGAACGCGTTCCAGCGGCTGCGTCAATGGCGCGATCAACGCCAGCGCGCGCACTAGGTGCGGATGGTCGAGCCCGACCGCCAGACTTAGCGCGCCGCCCAGCGAATGCCCGACCAGCAACGGTCGATCGAGCCCCAGCTTCTGGATGAAGTCCGCGATGATCGCGCCCTGCGCAATGACGCTAGGCATGGCGCCGGTCGCGGTCGAATAGCCCGAACCGGGACGATCGACGACGATCACGCGGTAATCGTCCTTCAGCAGGTCGACCAGCGCATAGCTGAAGTTGCGCAGCTGCCCGCCGAGCCCGTGAACCATGACGATCGCCGGACCACTGCCGACGTCGATATAATGCAGCCGTGCTCCCGCGACGTCGAGGAACCGCCCCTCCGCCGGTACGAGCACTTCCGCCCGCCGCGCGACCCGGCTCGAATATAGCGACAACCCGATCCCCGACACCGCCGCCAACACCGCGCCGCCGATCAGGCCCTTACCCGTCCGCTTCATGACTATCTCCTTCAAATGCCCTGTGCGCCGAACGCGCGGGCATGTCCAAAGTCGCAGGGGCGATCGGAGGGAACTCGTCGCAACCGCCGAACGTCCGGCCTGCGAAGGAGATGCACCGGTGGACCCACAGGCTCGAACCATACTCGACACGATCGCCGCGCTCGCGCCGGAGACGGATCGCAACGCCGACGATGCCCGCTGGCTGGCCGACTTCCGCTACCAGACCGCGCTGCTGAAGACGTTCTCGGGCGATCCCGAGCCGGTCCACGCGATTACCCACCTCCTGCTGCCGTCGGAGTACGGCACGCTGGCCGTCCGCCTGTATCGATCGCGGCCCGGCCCCTTGCCGCTGCTGCTCCACATCCACGGCGGCGGCGCGATCGCCGGATCGATCGACGGCCACGACCCGGCGTTGCGCGCACTCGCGAACCGCACCGGCTGGCTGGTCGCCGCGCCCGCCTATCGCCTCGCGCCCGAGCATCGCTTCCCCGCACAGCTCGACGACAGCTGGACCGCGCTGACCGGACTGGTCGAGCAGGCGGACGCGCTCGACATCGATGCATCACGGATCGTCGTGTCGGGCGACAGCATCGGCGGCACGCTTGCCACCGCGCTTGCTGCCCGCGTCGCAGCGGAGGATGGCCCCGAATTGATCGGCCAGATCCTGCTCTATCCGAACACCGACCTTCGCCGCGATGCCGACTGGCCGTCGCGCAGGAGCGAGGACGGCAACATCATCGACGCCGCGTCGCTCGAACGGCAGATCGATCTGTACGTGGGCTCTCCAGAAGCGCGCAGCGATCCGCACGCCTCACCGATCCTCGCGAGCAACCTGGCCGCCCTGCCCTCCACCCTGCTCGTAACGTGCGGGAACGATCCCCTGCGCGACGAAGGCGAAGCGTATGGCAGGCGCCTGCTCGACGCCGGCATCGCAGTCGATCACGAACCGTTCGACGGAATGATTCACGCATTCCTGCAGATGGGCGGACGCGTCGATGCAACGTCGCGGCTGCTCGATCGCATCGCCGCGTGGCTGCAGGCGCGCTGATGTAAAGGAAGAATGGTGCACCCAGAGCGATTCGAACGCCCGACCCTCAGATTCGTAGTCTGATGCTCTATCCAGCTGAGCTATGGGTGCATCGCCTCGCCAGATCCGGCTCGGCAAGCCCGCCGTGAAGCGGAGAAAATCCTGGTGCACCCAGAGCGATTCGAACGCCCGACCCTCAGATTCGTAGTCTGATGCTCTATCCAGCTGAGCTATGGGTGCACTGGAGGGGCGCTGATAGCAGGCATTTTCGACCACGCAAGGGTGTTGCGCGATAAAGTTGTGCCCAAGCGCCCGGCGGCATAGAGCGGCAGGCATGAAACACGCCTCTTCGCTCCGCCCCGCGTCGCTCGCCACCCTCGTCGCGCTCGCCTTCGCCACCGGCGCGTGCAGCAAGGATACCGGCAACTATCCGTCGCTGGGCCTGCGGCCGGTCGAGAAGCTGGGTTTTGCCGAGCCAGAGGTAAAGACCGCGGTCGCAGCGCCCGATCCTGCGCTGGATGCGGATATCGCCGTTCTGTCGGGCAAGCTGGCGGCGATCGTCACCGGCTTCGATCGCGATGCGGCGAAGGCCCAGGCCGTAGCGAAGGCAGCACGCGGTGCACCGGTCGGCAGCGAGGCGTGGATCAGCGCACAGACCGCGCTTGCCGGGCTCGACGACTGGCGCGCGCAATCGTCGGCGCTCGTGACCGACCTCGAACAGCGTGCGACGGACCGCGCAGCAAAGCTGCAACCGGACTATCCCGCGCTCGCCACCGCGCGCGAGAAGGCGCAGGCCGAAACCGAGCGGCAGGGCGCGACGATCGGCCGCATCCAGGCCAGCCTCCCCGCGGCGTAGAGCGTCAGAAACCCTTCAGCAGCGGCAGGATCGTCGAGTAATCGTCGGTCCAGCCGGTGAAGCCCTTGCGCGGCACTAGCGGGGTCCAGTGCGGATCGTCGGCGCGGAGCGCGGCGATCGATCGGGGATCGCGGGACAGCGCCACCCATTCCGATTGCGACGCGTGATCGGCGAGCAGGCTGGACGGTCGGTATTGCAGTTCGATCGCAAGCCAGCCGCCCTCGTGCGCGGCCGCCGCGATCACCGGCCGCAACTCGATGAAGCGGTTGGAGATGTGCACCAGCAGCAGCCCGCGCGGTGCCAGCACCCGGCCATAGGTCGCGAACGCCTCGCGCGTCATCAGGTGCATCGGCACCGAATCCGACGAAAACGCATCGAGCGCGAGCAGGTCGAGGCTGTCGGTACGGTCGTGCGACAGCGCGATCCGCGCGTCGCCGAGGCGGATGTCGGGGTTCGGCAGGCAGCGCGACAGATAGGTGAACTGCCCGGTATCGCGCGCGATCCGGACGACCGCGGGATCGATCTCGTAGAACCGCCAGCGCTGGCCGGGTTTCGCGTAACACGACAGCGTGCCGGTCCCGAGCCCGACGACGCCGATCCGCGCGGCCGGACCGAACAGCGCCGGCGCCTTCCGCATAGCCTGACCGACGCCAGATCCGGCTGCGTAATAGGTGGTCGGCGTCCGCTCGCGCTCGGCCGAACCGCGAAGCTGGATACCGTGCACCGTGGTCCCGTGGTCGAGTTCGCGCACGCCGCCATCGGGGCCGGGCTGGTCGCGCACGGTATAGACGCCGAAATAGCTCCGCACCCGCGCCCCGGACTCGATCGACAATTCGATCGAGCGATACCCGCCGAACAGGATGAGCGCTCCCGCGAGCACGATCAGGTATGGCAGGCGTGCGCCGATCGCCGCAAGGCCGATCGTCGCGATGACGAGGAAATCGACGCCCTGCCGGCTCTCGCCGAACACGCCGGTAGGATCGGTGATCCGCAGTCCGGCAACGACAAGCACGACCAGCGTGACCGCGCCGAGCGCGATCCATTTCACGGGCCCCCGCCGCATCCAGAGGTTCCGGAACTGTGCGAACAGATAGACCTGCGGCACCAGCGCGCCGGCCGCGAAGATCAGCAGCGGATATTCATAGGTCCAGTCGAACACCACCGGCGCAACCAGCGCCGCGAACACGCCGCCGAGCGCGCCGCCTGCCGACATCGCCAGGTAGAAGCCGGTCAGCCGGTCCGGCGCGGGTCGCTTGCGGTACAGCGTCGTGTGCAGCGCGACCGAGATCATGAACAGCAGGACCAGGGCGATCGCCGCGCTGAAGAACGGCCGCTCGTTATACCCGCCCATGATGATCCCGCCGAACAGCAGGATCGTGATCGGCGCGATCCGCGTCAGCAGGTCGGCGAGCCAGCGATCGTTCGCGAACGCCACGCTGAAGCTCAGCAGGTACAGCCC
>JAYVRZ010000121.1:0-9158 GCA_043775965.1 Sphingomonas sp. | reverse complement strand
CCGACAATGCCCGTCAGCGCCATCGCCTTTCCGAGCTGGCCGTTGACTAGCGGCGAGGACAAGGCGACGATCGACGGCCCGAGGCCCAGTCCGATCAAGCCCGTCGACGTGTAGTAACTCGCAACGAAACGCGCCCGAATCTCTGGCGGAACCACAAACTGGCCCAGGACCGGAACCACCGACGCTATCGCAGACATCAAAGCCAACGAGGTTGCAGCGAAGCCCAGCGTCATTGTCAGGCTGGTCGCGTTAAACAAACCGATAGCCCCGGCGATCCCGAGGAGAATAATGCCCATGATCAGCCACCGCAGGCTTAGCGTGGAGCCGGGCCGCAGTGACCGGGCCAGTACGAACGGCATAAGCATGGTTGCCAGGGCGTTACCGATCACAGCGTTAAAACCATAATAGTAACTCGCTTGCGAAACCGTAAGGCCGAAATTGCGCACCAGATAGGTCGGGAACCAAACCGTGTAGGAATAACCCACCAACGCGGTCAGCGCACATCCAAGCACGACGCCCAGAAACAGCGACGGACGCAACTTGCCATAAGCCAGCAACCCTCCGTCTACCTGTTCGGGAACGCCAGTCGGGACCGACCGGCGGACCGGTTCGGAAGCGACTGTCGCGAGAATCCCGATCAGCAGAAGCGTCAGGCCGCCCGCGACAAGGAAGGTCGCTCGCCAAACCGACAATCCGCTTCCGGTCGAAGCCACCCCCCGCGAAACGATGTCCGTCAATCCACCGCCCAAAAGCAGCGCTCCCCCGCCGCCGGTCATGCCGATCGTGAGGTAGATCGACATTGCCAGCGCGCGGCGGTGCGGCGGAAACCGATCGGAGATGATTGATAGCGCGGCGGGCGTGAGTGCAGCCTCTCCAAGCGCGACGACGCCGCGGCACACTAACAGCGACCAGAAGCCCATCACGAACGCCGTCCCGATCGTCGCCAGCGACCATACCGCACCGGCGACCAATATCAGGCGGTGGCGATTGCCGCGATCGGCGATCCGGGCAAGTGGAATTATCACCAGTGCGTAACACAACGCGAACCCCGCCCCGAGCAATACTCCCAGCTGGCGGTCGCTGAGGCCGAACTCGGCAGAAATCGGCTGTGCGAGAACGCCGAGCAAGAATCGGTCGACGAATGAGAAAACGTACAGCACCGCAAGGATCCCAAGCTGAACCCAGCTCGAAAACGGCACCCGTTCCTTGCCTGCAGGGATGGCGGTCGCGATCCTATCCCCCATCTTAGGTGGCAGCCGGCACTGGTGTCGGACGGCAAGGCGTTCGCTGCGATGGCATTTGCTTCCCTCGTGGGCTGCACCATCGTTCCGAAAGCAGTAGCAATATTTTTCCATCAAAAGAACTTGGCGCACGTCCAAATCCGGGCTGCGCCATGCGACGTTAACGCCCTGTGAAAACCGGTGCGCGCCGCTCGAGCAGCGCCGCCACACCTTCCCTGCAATCCTCGGTAGTCAGCAAAATACCCTGATCGCGCCATTCCGTCTCAATCTGCGGGCGGATCTGATCCTGCCATTGGCGCGAGGACGAACGCAAAACCGCGCGCACAGCCAAAGGAGCCATGCTGGCGATCTGCTCCGCATAGATGTAGGTTTCCGATTCCAGATCCTCGGGCGCGACCAACCGGTCGAGCAGGCCGACTTGGTGTGCTTCGTCCCCCTCGATAACCCTCGCGCTGATAAGCAGGTCCATTGCCATCTGGCGCCCGACAAGCGCGGGTAGCATCGCCGAAAGGCCCATTTCCGGCCCCAAGCCTAATTTCGCAAACGAGGTCGTGAACTTGGCGTTGGTCGATCCGATGCGGAAATGGGGCATCAGCGCGAGCGCCATACCGCCGCCTGCGGCAACGCCGTTGATCGAAGCGATCCACGGCTTTTCTATACTGGTCGCTGCCAACACCCAGCGCCCGATGCCCAAATGTTCGAGTGGACCGCCAGGACCGCAGTGCATACCGCTCTTTTTTGCGAACTCGTTAGCAAACAGCTCATTGAGGGTGCACTTCCCGAATGAACTGACGTCGGCGGTGTCGGCTCCGACGGAAAAGCTCTTGCCCTCGGCGCGCAAAATCATAACGCGGATGGCCTCATCGCGCTCTCCCTCACGCAGCGCCAGCAGGAGATTACTCCAGGATTCGATCGTAATGCTGTTATGAGATTGGGGACGATCAAGACTGATTACCAAGATCGCGCCCTTGCGCTCAACCTTCACTTCACTCATCGCCGACCTCCATAATGCCTGAGTTCTGGTCACTTATCTCCAGCGCAGCGTCGGCCATTGGAACAATTCCGAGCGCGCGTAGCGCAGCGTCCGGGTTGTCAGTCTGAAAGGCATCGCGCAACGGCTTGGCATAGAGCTTGCCTGTTGGCGCACGGGGCAACGAAGGAACGGCGTATATCTTCTGCGGCCAGGCCGCGCGCATGAGCTTGATACGGCAGTGTTCCAGCAAGTCTTCGGCGAGCCTGGTCGTAGGTTCATAGCCAGCCGCGAGTTCCACGACGGCAACGGGCACCTGCCCCAATTCGGCGTGCCGTTTCGCGACGGCTATCACATCGGCCACCGCTTGATGCGCGACGATCACCGCTTCCACGTCTTGCGGCATCACTTTGACTCCGCCCGAATTGATGACAAAATCGGCTCGATCGGTAATATAAAGATATCCGTCGCGGTCCATCCAGCCCAAGTCACCATAAGTCTGTTCGCCGTTCGGCCCGCTGACGGGCGCTGGCGCCTCGCCGCAAAATTCGAATTTCGGCGCATCGGCGAAAAAAATGCGTCCGACCTCGCCCGGCGGAAGTTTCCGATCGTCGTCTCCCAGGATGACGGGATGCCCGCCCGTAACCCGCTTGCCCACCGATCCGGGCCGTTCCAGCCATTCGCGCGAGGTTATCCTCGTCGATCCGAGCATCTCCGAGCCGCCATAGCCCTCGACGAAGATCGGCCCGAGCCAATCGATCATGGCCCGTTTGGTGGCGACCGGACATGGCCCTGCCCCGTGGAAGATCATCCGCAACGACGACAGGTCGTAACGATTGCGAATCGCCCGTGGCAACTTCATCAGCCGGATCATCATCGTCGGCACAAGGTTTAGATGGGTTACGCGATAGCGTTCGATATCCGACAGCGTCACCTCGGGATCGAACCGGTCCGCCAGCACAATCGTCGCGCCGAGGCTCTGCGCGCCCAGTAGGAAGCCGCACGGGCCGAGATGGTAGAGCGGCGGGGCGCTATACGCGATCGAATCGACACTCATGTCGTTCATCGCCCGCACCAGCGCGCCGAAACTATACCCGTCCTGCGTGGTCGGTTGTGTCAAAGCGCGGTTGATACCCTTAGGTATGCCCGTGCTTCCCGACGAGAAAAACATGAATTCGCCGTAATGCGCGACATCAGCGAGCGCGTCGTCTGGAACCTTTTCGATCAGCGATTCATAGGCGCAAAATCCGTCGACCCCGTGCCCTATCGTCACTGCCATTCGCAGATCGGCTGACCCACCCTGTATGGCGGATGCCGTGTCCGACAGCGTGCTCGAGGCGAACAGGAACCGAGAGCCAGCCTGTCTGGCGACCGAAACCGCCTGATCTTTGGGAAGATGCCAGTTGATCCCGCTGACCTGGCAACCCGCGCGGATTGCACCCCAGGCGATCTCCAGCCAGCGCGGATGATTTTCCATCAGGATACAGACATGCTCGTCTTTTCCACCTGTCGCTGCGCGAAGCCGTGCGGCTAGTCCACGCGAGCGTGCTTCGAGCGCCGCGTAGCTCACCACTTCGCCGGTCGGCGCGAAAATCTGCGCCGCTTTGTCGTGCAGGCGGAGCCATGTATCCTTCAGCGTCATTTTTCGCTATCCCATGGCGCGCGCCTGCACATAGTAGTTCTCGCCAGATCAGGCTGCCACGGACGCAGCCTCGCAATCCAGTTCTCGGCCCTCGTTCGTCACTTTGGAGATCTCGACCGGAAACCCGTAAACCTGGATCGTGCCAGTCAGCGGATCGAGCGCCTCCGGATCGGTCAGGATATTGACATTGACGCCCGGATTGGCCGACGCGACTTTCTGGTAGGGCCCTAGAGCCGCGCGCCCCCAGCCGTGGGGAAGGCTCACCACGCCGCGCGCGATATCGGCGATGACTTCGACCTCCACTTCGACCGCGCCCTTGGCAGTCGCCACCCTTACCATATCGCCCAAGGCAAGCTGCAGGTCGGTGGCATCATCATGGTTCATCGTCAGCGTGCATTTTCTCGCCTTGTGCACCAGCGCAGGCAAATTGTGCATCGCGCTGTTCAACTGGCGAAGCTGCCGCCGACCGACCAGCACGAACCGGGGCCGTTCCGTGCCCATCCATGTCTCCAGTCGCTGCAGCTCTTCCGTCACAAAAGACTGCATTACCTCGATCTGCCCAGACTTTGTGCGTAACATTTCGGGCATTCGCGGCACGAGCGGACCGAGATCTAGACCCGCAGGTGCGTCACGCACTGTCTCGAAAGTGATACCCTCGGCGGCGCCGAAAGCGTCCCCATAAGGTCCGGTCCGGAATCCGAGGTCGAGCCGCCGTTCGCGCGGATCGAGCCGCCGCAGCGCGGACATGATCTCTTCGACATCGCGCCCTTCAATTCTCGAACCGCTAAGCCTCACTTCCTGCGTAACCGATCGTCTGAGCGAAGCTTCGTCGGCTGCGTCAATGTCCAAAGTCCAGGATTTTCCGCGAGCGATCGCTGCCAATCTGAGGAGAAAGTCGCGTTCTGTGCGCTCTTCTCCCTCTACAGCTCGGTAAGGCTTGGTATATCGTCCGTAATTGCGGACTGCGAACTGATAGAAATAGGAATCGTACTGATTGCGCGTTAAGCGGGGCGGACTTGGCAGGATGACGTGTGCATGCCGACTAGTTTCGGTCACGTAAATATCGAGGGAAATCAACAGGTCAAGCTGATTCAGTACTCTGACCATCCGTTCCGGGTCAGGGTTTGACAATACCGGGTTGCCACCCGAGATGATCAGCGCCCGTACTTGCCCCTCGCCCGGAGTTTCGATCTCTTCGGGCAGGCAGGAAACGGGCAGTTCGCCGAACATTTCGGGCGCGCCACGCACCCGCGAATGCCAGCGTCCCATTTGCGCTCCCGTGCCGACGCCTGATTTGCCCGTGGTGTTGGCTTGGGCGTGAAGCGGTTTTGCGAACATTGCGCCGCCCACCACGTCAAGATTTCCGGCGAGGATGTTGACCACCGCCATCAACCAGCATGTCAGCGAGGAGAAATGCTGCACGGTCGTACCCATACGGCCATAGATCGCGGCAGCGGGCGAGGCTCGCAATTCCAACGCAAGCCGCTCGATCGACGCAGCGTCGATGTCGCAAGCCGGCGCGACGCGCTCGGGGGGGAACGGAGCAAAAAGCGCGTGAAGTTCCGAAATGTCCCCGCAAAGTTCCAGCACGTGTGAGGGTACTGCGCCCTCACGCAATAGCACATGCGCGACCCCCGCAAGGAATGCGGCGTCGCCGGACGGACGAATAGAAAAGTGTTCGCTCGCCCGCTTGGCGGTCATGGTTCGGCGTGGATCGAAAACGACGACGCGCCCACCCCGCGCCTGGATTTTTTGCAGGCGCCCCAGAATCCCTGGAGCAGTCACCATGCTGCCGTTCGATTCAGCCGGATTGGCACCGAGAATCCACAGAAGCTGACACCGATCGAGATCTGGAACCGCGACCGAATAATGGTTGCCGTAAAGAAGGGCGTTGATTGCATAAAATGGAATTTGATCGATGGTCCCGGAAGTATAGAAATTCGTGGTCTGAAGCGCCATGACAACATCTGCAATATAGCCCATGCCCGAGCTTCTGCCATTGCCATTGCCCAGATAGACCGCGACAGCGTTCTGTCCATGGGCCGCTTGTATTGCCGGGAGCCGATCCTCGATAAATTGAAAGGCCTCTTCCCAGCTCGCAGGCTGCAGCCGGCCATCCTTGCGGACCAGGGGCTGGCGCAAACGGTCGGGATCGGCCTCGTACTCGGGAATCGCTGCGCCCTTGGCGCAGATGAAACCGGCCGACAGTGCATCGTCTGGATCGGGACGGACGCGCACGATGCGTCCGTCTTCGATATCCATGACCCCCGCGCAGCACGCCTCGCACAAGCTGCATGTGGTCTTAATCTGCTCCATAGCCTTCAGCTTCCGCTTTTACGGGTTAGGATGAGACCGTGCCCTCAGCAGCATGAGGGACACCACCCCAGTGTGTCAACCGGATAGCCAACCGAGGCACCTGCCCATGGGTTGGTCTTACCCGTGCGGCAAAGTCGTTCTAACGTAATTTACACACTATCATTCAGTACCAGCGCCAGGATACCAGGTCGTCGCGCGGCGAAACCAAACTATTAACCGGCGCCGAGGGATCGGCATATCCGATCGCCATTCCGCAAAAGAGCATGAGGGCAGGGTCCGTCGTGAGAAATGCGTCGACGGTTTCATACAGCGCGGCCCACGCCTCCTGAGCGCAGCTATCGATCCCCTGTTCCTGAAGGGCGAGCATTAGCGTCTGCAAGTACATGCCGAGGTCGGCCCACTGCGGCGGCCCCATGTCTCGGCTGATGTGGCAGAAAATCCCAACCGGAGCGCCGAAGAAATCGAAATTGCGGGCAAACCAGCGCCGACGACCTTCCCGATCGCTGCGCTCGATCCCGATCAGCGCATACATCGCCTCTCCGATCTGCTTGGTCCGGTGGCGATAATGATCGGGGAGCACCTTGGGGTAGACATCATATTCCGTATGTCCTCCCAGCGGAGCGCTCGCTAGGGTTTCGGCCACCTTCAGGCGAAAAGCTTGCAACTCGTCGCCCGCCAGAACCGTGATCTTCCACGGCTGCATATTTCCGCCCGAGGGCGCGCGTGCCGCGAGTTTCAGCACAGCCTCGAGCACCTCGCGTTCAACTGGGCGGTCCAAGAAGGCGCGCACCGAACGCCGCCGCAAGATCGCCTGCGACACGCTGTCGTATCGCGCGCGCGGTTCGGTCATTTGATCGCTCCCGTGCTTCCCAAGCTCAAGCAAACACAGATTTTTTGATGGTTACGGTTTGCGGCAGGGTATATTCCAGCAGGCCCTCCTCGCCGTTCTCGACGCCGATCCCGGATTGCTTGTGCCCTCCGAACGCGGCGTGCGGGCTGAGGTGCTGACTCTCATTGATCCACACCGTGCCAGCTTGGATCCGCGCCGCCAGCGCGACAGCACCCTGTTCGTCCGCCGACCAGATCGAGGCAGCCAGCCCGTACTCGCTCGCGTTCGCGCGCGCGACCGCCTCCTCGACGTGGTCGAACTTAAGCAGCGGCAGCACCGGCCCGAACTGCTCCTCCTGGACGATCCGCGAATGTTCGGGCGGGTTATCGATCAGGGTCACGGGCACGAAATAGCCGGGCAGATCGCTCGCCTCGCCGCCGAGCAGGAACTTGTAACCCTTGACCTTGGCGTCTTCGATCAATTCTTTGACGCGTGCGAATTGCAGAGCATTTTGGATCGGGCCCAGCTGACTGCCCTGCTCAGCCCCGTCGCCGAGCTTCACCGTCTTAGCGTAGGCCACGAGCGCGGCGGCCAGGGCATCGTAAATGTCCGCGTGGACATAGAGCCGCTTCGTGGCAACGCAAACCTGCCCGGAATTGCCGAACGCCGACCAGAACAAGGCTTGAGCGACGGTCTCTACATCAACATCAGGAAGAACGATCGCGGGATCGTTGCCCCCCAGTTCAAGCGTGATCCGCTTCAGGGTCGGTGCTGCACCTGCCATGATTTTGCGCCCGGTTTGGGTAGAGCCGGTAAAACTGACCTTGTCGACGCCCGGATGAGCGCTGAGCAGCGGGCCGAGCGCGTCTTTCCCCGAAACAATGTTTAGCACCCCTTTGGGGAGCAAATCGGCGACGATCTCGCCAAGCCTGAGCGTTGCCAAAGGTGTGAATGGCGAGGGTTTCAATATCATGGTATTTCCGGCAAGGAGCGCCGGGCCGACCTTCACGATCGCCAGAAATATCGGAAAGTTCCACGGGGCGATCGCGCCGACGACGCCAATCGGCACGCGCCGAGTTTCGGATCGCCGTTCTGCAGTATCTTCGTTTACGATAACCGGCAAACACTGCGCCGCAGTCTGTTGCAAGAAATAGGCGCTGCCTAGTATCTCCGCGCGGGCGCCTTCGTGGGGCCGCCCCTGTTCCTGCGTCGTTATATGCATCAACTCTTCGCAATTTGCGCTGATCGCCTCCGCCAGCGCTTCGAGCATGCCTCGGCGACTTTCGACCGGGCTTGCTGCCCAAGCAGGAAAGGCGGCGCGGGCCGCGGCAACTGCGAGGTCGAGCGTGTCGCTGTCGCAGTCGGGTGCATAGGCTTCGGTCTGACCAGTGGCGGGATTGATTACCGGGAATGTTCGCATCCCTTCGACCAACGCGCCATCGATCAGCATCTTGAATTTTGCAGTGTTCATAATTCGATCTCCGGTTGGCTTGCTGGCGGCGGGTCCCGTCGGCATTGCCGTAATGCCGTCAGTTGCTGTGCCTGCGCACGCGGATGAGCCCCTCCTGCGCGACACTCGCCACCAGCCGCCCGTCGCGGGTGAAGATACGGCCCTGAGCGAGCCCCCGGCCCCCGCCGCTCCACAAACTTTCTTGCAGGTAGAGCATCCATTCATCCATCGCTACCGCACCGTGGAACCACAGCGCGTGATCGATGCTCGCGCCCTGCACCGCGCTCTCTGGGACCTCGATTCCGTGGGTGAGCAAGGTAGCCTCGACAAGAAATGTGTCCGAGGCGTAGGCCAGCATCGCCCGGTGAAGCCCCGGCGTATCAGGCAAGGGCGCGGTGCAGCGAAACCACAAATGCTGCCGTGTCCGATGCGGATCGGGCACAGTCGACCAAGGCTCGACGCGCCGGAATTCGATCGCCCGGCGACGTTGCGCCAGTTCGCGGAAAGCGACGGGCAATCTCTCGATATAGTGCGTGGAACGGTCCCAGACATTTGTCAGATACTCGGGCCCGGCCACCTCCGGCATAGGCTCGCTATGCGAAAGTCCCTGTTCTTCGTGGTGGAAGGAAGCCGCGAGGCTGAGGATTGGCTCACCGTTTTGATACGCCACGACCCGGCGGGCCGAAAAGCTTCGCCCATCGCGATCGAGT
>JAYVRZ010000120.1:0-4018 GCA_043775965.1 Sphingomonas sp. | reverse complement strand
TGAGTGAGAGGGCGGCGAGGGGGGTCTTGAGGCCATGCGCGAGGTTGGCGACATGCTGGCGGGCGTGCGCGAGGCCGGCGGCGTTCTGGTCGATCAGCGCGTTGAGTTCGGTGACGAGCGGTTGCAGTTCGCCTGGCTGATCGGCGGGAACGTGGCGCGCGGTGCCGGCGCGGACCGCGGCGAGCGATGCCTGGAGCGCGCGGACCGGACGCAGTCCGAACCGCAACTGCAACAGCGTCGCCACGGCGAGCCCGAGGCCCAATAATCCCAGCGAGCCGAGCAGCGGGATCATCGCCTCGCGCAGCGGTTGCTCGACGATCCGGCGGGGGCCGGTGGCAGTGATCGTCACGTCGCCGCGGGGCGTGGCGATGTCCATCGTTCGCGAATGAAGGCGCTCGCCGTGGCGATCGCGTATATCGCCGGGGTGCGGCTGACGGTCGTCGGGTCCGAGCGGGTGGGGGCGGCCTTCACGATCGCGCGGCGGTGCGGGCAGGGAGGCAACCGGCTCAGGTGCGGGCGTCTGTGGGGCGGTGCCACTGTCGACGTGACCGGCAGGGCCTTCGACATGCCAAGACCAGTTCGATCCCGGAACGCCGAACTCGGGCAGGTCGATCGCGCGTCGCCGGTCGAGCGTACCGTCGGGACGGATGGCGCGCGCCAGGACAGCGACCTGCGCGTCGAGCCGGTCGTCGAGGCCGCGCATCACGAAGCGTTCCAGGACGTGGCCGATCGTGATGCCGGCGAACAGGAGCGCGAGGCCGGTGGATAGCGCGGCGATCGCGAGCATGCGGCCGAATAGCGAGCGCGGGATCAGCGAGCGGGGGGATATCATGTGGTGGGGCTCGATCGTGACGCCGATACTCTTTCGTACGACGTCCGCAGTGTCCGGTGCCAGTGTCGGGGAGTGCGAGCGACGACCGACTGTGCTCCGTAAGCGATGTTTCCCAATTGGGCCTTCGCCGGGGTGGTGGTGGTGATGGCGTTTGGGCGGCGGTTGGGTTTGCGCGCGATTTTCGGGATGGCGCGTTTCGTCATGCGGCGTCTGCGGTCAGGCGATAGCCTCGGCCACGAACGGTTTCGATCATCTGCGGGCCGATCTTTCGTCGTAGGCGGCCGATGATCACCTCGATCGAGTTGGAGTCGACGTCGGCGTCGCCCTCGTAGACGCGCTCGATCAGGTCGGCGCGCTCGATCACGATTTCGCGGCGGAGCATCAGCGCGGACAGGACGCGCCATTCGAACGCCGTGAGTTTCAACGGGAGGCCGTGGAGCTCGAACGTGCCGAGCTGCGCGTCGAACGCGAGCGGTCCGCAGGAGACGCGTGACGCCGCGTGGCCTGCTGCACGGCGGACCAGCGCGCGCAGGCGCATGACGACCTCCTCGACGCGGAACGGCTTCACGACGTAATCGTCGGCGCCGGCCTTGAAGCCCTCGACCTTTTCCGACCAGCCGTCGCGCGCGGTGAGGATCAGCACGGGCAGGTCGCGCCCCGCGGCCCGCCAGTCGCGCAGCACGGACAGTCCGTCGCGCTTTGGCAAGCCGAGATCGAGCACCGCCGCGTCGTAGAGTTCGGTCGCGCCGAGATGGCCGCCATCCTCGCCGTTGCGCGCGACGTCGACGGCGAAATGCTCGGCGCGCAATGCCCGTGCCAGCCCGTCGGCGATCGCCGCATCATCCTCGACCAACAACACCCGCATGCCCGTATCCCTATGCCTGCATGCCCAACGGAAACTGAACGGCTTGGTTCAGCGGGTGTCGGCAGGCGGCGCGTAAACGGTGATTCGTCAACCAATGAGAGGAAAGACGCAATGACCGAACATTCCCACCCCACTCCCTTCCAGTCCGGCGGCCGCTTCACCTTCCGCCGCAACCGCCTTGCGATTGCCGCAGCCGGCCTGCTCGTCGTCGGCGGTGCCGCCGGTGCCGTTACCGTCGCGGCCACCCGTCCGAGCGTGACGATGGCGCCTGCCACCCCGGTCGCGATCCGGTCGCTGCAATCGGACGGTATCGTCACGATCCGCGGCACCGTCGCCGAGATCTATGGCAACAAGTTCGTGATGGCCGATCCCACCGGCCGTGCGCTGGTCGATCTCGGTCGCGAGGGCGAGGACGGCGCGCTGGTCAGCGCCGGCCAGCCGGTGACGATCCAGGGCCGGTTCGAGCACGGCTTCGTCCATGCATCGTTCCTGGTCGGCGCCGGCGGCAAGGTGACAGCGCTTGGCCCGATCGGTGGTCCGCCGCGCGGTCATCATGGGCCGGGTCGTGAAGGTCCAGGCCGCGAAGGTCCTGGCCGTGACGGTCCCGGCCATGACGGTCCTGGTCGTGACGGTCCGGATGGCGGCCCTGATCGCGGTCCGGGTGCGCCCCCGCCGCCGGCCGGTGTGACACCGCAGGCTCCCGCGATGGCGCCCGGTCTCCTGTCGGCACCCAGCGCGGCGCCGGCTCCCCGGGCTACACCAGCGACCTGATAGTTATGCGGAGCCGGCCACGCGCTGGCTCCGCGTTTCTTCGGGCGTTTCCTTGAGTTTTTCGCTGCGTATCGTCGAAGCAGGTGCGCGCCACCAAAACCGTGCGGTCATCAGGAGCGGGGCGGCCAGCAGCAACCCTGCCACGCCGTCCCAACCGCCGTCGCCGATCAGGCCTGCGCCAAGCCCCAGCGTCGTTGCGATTCCTAGGAGGATCGGCACGCCGAAGATCTGGCGGTTGGTCTTGTGGCTCATGCCTCGCCCGCCATCACGACTTCGCGAACGCGCTGTTCGGCGGGACCACCACGGCGGCGGATCCACAAATACAGGCCGCTGCCGAGCACGACGATCGTCAGTACGTCGAACACGGCCCAGACGATCTTCATCGCCATCCCGCCATAATCGCCGAAGTGAAGCGGTTGCGCGAGCAGCATCGCCTGCATGTACCACGGCATCGGCGTGACCGCGTCGAGCCGTCCGTTGCCGGCATCGACGAAGCCGGGCAGCAAGAGCTTGGACGTCAGCGGCGTCGTGCCCTGCATGAAGATCGCATAATGATGCTTGCTGCTGAAAACGACGCCGGGAAACGCGATGAACTGCGGCTTCATGCCGGGGGCCTTGCGCTGCACCGCGTCGAGTGCGGCCTGTACCGAGGCGCGCTGTCCGCCGAGTGGCGTTCGCGTTTCGCTGGCGAGTATTTCGGCTAGGCCGTTCGCCTTCCAGATCGCGGTGATCGGCACGACGAAGGTATTGATCGTCCCCGTCACGCCGACCACGCTGGCCCAGACGAGCGTGACGATGCCGAGCAGATTGTGGCGGTCGAGCCAGCCGAGCCGGGCGCTGCGACCGCGCCGCAGCGTGCCGAAGTCGAGCTTGGCCATGAACGGCGCGTACAGCACGACGCCGGATACGATCGCCGCGAAGAACAGCAGGCCCATGAAACCGAGGAATATCTCTGCCCAGAAGCCGAGCAGCATGTCGGTGTGCAGCTTCAGGATGAAGTCCATCACGCCGGTGACATAGGGGGGCATCGCCTTGCCCGTACGCGCGTCGAACCCGACGAAATGCATCTGCGTCGCGGTGGCATCGGGCGTCGGGCCGCTGGTGACATAGACGATCGGGCGTTCGTCGTCGAAGCTGAGGTATAGCGGGATATTGCCGGGTGCCTCTTGCGCCGCGCGCGCCAGGATCGCGTCGAGCGACAGCGGCGGTGTTCCGGCGGGTAGTGCAGCGAGTGGCGTCGGCGGATCGAGCCACGCGTCGATCTCGTGATGAAAGATGAGCGGGAGGCCGGTCACGCACAGCATCAGCAGGAATGCCGTGCAGACCAGGCTCGTCCATTTATGGACGAGGTACCACGCCTTGATCGTCCCGCGGGTCATGCGCGGGGAACGGTTTCGGTCATCGATCAGGTTCCTGTACGGTCACGCACGTACAGGTATAGAAATGATAACGATGTGCAATAGCGGGTTTCTAGTGCGGGTCGTACCCGACCTCATCCCCTGGTATGTTTGCCGCCCTTCCCTGGCTCGGCGGGGAAGGGAAGGGCGGTC
>JAYVRZ010000119.1:0-5386 GCA_043775965.1 Sphingomonas sp. | reverse complement strand
CGAGACCGCAACCCGGCTCGGCCTCCCCGCCGCCCCTGCGGTCGCCGAAGCCCTGGCGATCGCGCGCGACCTGATGCTGGCGGAGGATACCGGCGCGCGCCTTCATATCCGGCAAGTGACGACCGCGGCCGGCTTCGACCTGATCCGCGCGGCCAAGCGTCGCGGCGTCGCGGTGACCTGCGGGATCACCCCGGCGCATCTGCATCTGTCCGAAATCGCGGTCAGCGATTTCCGCTCGTTCGCGCTCGTGTCTCCACCGCTGCGCGCCGAGAGCGACCGCCGCGCCGCGCTCGACGCGATCGCGGACGGGACGATCGACGTGCTGTGCTCGGGTCACGAGCCGCGCGGCCCCGAGGAGAAGCGCCTCCCCTTCACCGATTCGAGCAGCGGCATGGCGGGCGCGGAGACGTTGCTCCCGCTCGCGCTGATGCTGGTGCGCGACGAGCATCTGACGCTCGAACGCCTGTTCGCGCTGCTCGCGCGAAACCCGGCGCGTGTGCTCGGGCTCGATACGGGCACGCTGGAGGCGGGCAAGCCGGCCGACTTGGTGCTGTTCGACCAGCAGGCCCCGTGGCAGATCGTCGGCGAGGCCTTCAAGGCCGAGGCGGGGAATACGCCGTTCGACGGGCTGCCGGTGCAGGGGCGCGTGCTGCGATTGTGGAAGGGTGGGCGCGAGGTTCGGTAGCGCGTAGTTGTAAAGGCTACGCACCGAACAACGCACCGCCCGGTTCCATGCGCACCACCCCGGTACCATACGCACCACCCCGGCGGAGGCCGGGACCCAATCGGCACGGTCCGCGTAACGGCGCTCAGCGCTCAGTTTTGAAACGTCCGCCAATTGGGCTCCGGCCTTCGCCGGGGTGGTTGGGGAATGCGCTACGGACGGACTACCTGCTCCGAGCGCTTGCAACCCCTACGACCGCGATGCCATCTGCATGCCAGACCTGCGCGCCCACTGCGCCATGGCGTCGCCGGCGCCCATGCGGACGAAGCATGCGCCGCCCTTGGCGCGGTACTGGCGGCACATCGCATCGGCGGCGGAGCGACTGAACCCACCGACCGACAGCCGATAGAAATCCTCGCCCTTCCCCTTGAAGGTCATCCCGTTCGGCGTGAAGCCGGTCAGTACCGCGAACCGGCGCGCGGCACGGCCCCAGGCGTCTCTCGCGACCCCGGCATTCTCGAATGCGCCGAGCTGGACGAACCAATTGCCGGTTGCCGGTGCTTTGACCTCGTAGGCGGCGGTCGCCATCCCGCGCCCCGTCGCAACGGGCGCTGCGGCCACCTTGACCGGGCCGCCAGCGGGACGCAGCATCATGGTGGGAAGCGACTGGACCACTTCCTGCCGCGGTCCGAACGAGACTTTCGAGAACCCGGCGACCGGACCGGCCGTCAGTGCAGTGGCCGTCTCGACCGGAGCCTGCACGACAGGATCCGCCGCCGCCAAAGCCTGTTCCGGGACCCCCGGCACCACTGGAGCGGGCGCGTTCAATGCCAGTGCGACCGGCTGGCCGGCGTCCGCCGCCGCATGCACGCCCAGCAACCCGGCAACCTGGTCCGACGCCGAGGCGGGCTGCGCGAACGCCGCCCATTGCTCGAGCCGCGAATCGACGTCGGCCGGCGCCATGTCCGCCGCCGCGACGACCCGTGCCGACTGCCACTGGCCCGCCAGCGCAAAGCTCAGCGCGAGGTTCTGCCGCGCCTTCGCGCTGGTATCGGGCGAGCGGGCAACCTCGGTCAGCAACGCGATCCCGCCGGCCGTATCCCCTGCCAGCGACAATGCGAGCCCGCGATCGACCGCCGGGATGATGGCCGCGTTGGCGGCCAGCGTCAGGCGCGCCGCCTGCCAATCGCCCATCGCGACCTGCGACAGCGCAAGGTTCAGCGCGGCCTTGCCGTTGCCCGGCGAAAGCTGCAGCGTGTCGGCGAACGCGCGCGACGCCGAGGTGAACCGGCCGCCTTGCAGATAGCTCTGGCCCAGCAGCATCCGGTATTCCGCCGACTGCGGCATCCGCGCGACCGCGCCCTCTGCAAAGCCGATCGCCGCGGTTCCGTCGCGGCGTGCCAGCGCGGTCTGCGCCTTGCCTGCATCCGCCGCTGCGCCCTTGGCGGCCAGCGCGCCGCTGCGATCGCCCGCCGACGCGACACCGCCGCCATTGGCCGCACAGCCGACCATCGTGCCGCCGAGCAGGAGAGCGGACATGCCGCCGAGGAGAAGTGCGCGCGTTTTCATCGGGACGATCCCTGTTCTAACGAATGGGCTTGGCCGGCGGCAGTTGCGCGACGAGCGCATCCACTTCCGGCAAGGATTGCAGAAAGGCGTCGAGCGCCTGCGTAACGAGCTGCTGCGACGACAGATGCGTGACCGCGCTCGCCAGCCGCAGCCGGAGATGTCGGTCGCCGTCGAGCCGAAGCGTGAAGGCGGCCTTGGCCCGCTTGGTCTTCGCCGCGCTCTCTCGGCCGATCCGGGCCGCGGTGGCGAGCGATACCGGTTTTACGGCGACCGCCTGCGTCTCGAGCCCGACCTTCAGCGCCTCGCGCTCGACCAGCACCGGGGGCATGGCCGCGACATCAGGCGCCGAGCCCATGTCGTTCCAGCCGAGGTCCTCGCTCGTTTCCGCTACCGGCGGCAGGCTCAGGTCCTGCGGACGCATGGCCGGACGCGCCGCGCCCTTGCGGGCCAACAGCGACGACGACAGGGACGCGAGGGGTTTCGGTTGCACCATGACGTCAGCCGACGACCCGGCGGCCGAAGCCGCCTACGGTGGGCCGCTGTCCTGCAGCGGTGGGCACGCTGAAGACGGTGCGGCGGAAATTCTTTTCGAGGCGGTCGGAGACATAGATCCACAATGCTTCGATCTCGGCGGTCGACTTGCTCCTCGCATCGACCTCCATGACGGTACGCCCATCGATCATCGACGCGGCGAAGTCGGTCCGCTGGTGGACGATGATCGGCGCGACCGTGCCGTGCTGCGACAGGGCAAGCGCGGCGTCGGCGGTGATCCGTGCCTTGGGCGTCGCCGCGTTGACGACGAAGATCAGCGGCTTGCCGGCACGCGCGCACATGTCGACGGTGGCGCCGACCGCGCGAAGATCGTGCGGCGAAGGGCGGGTCGGGACGACGATCAGCTCGGCGACCTGGATCACGCTCTGGATCGCCATCGTGATCGCCGGCGGGGTATCGATCATCGCCAGCTTGAAGCCCTGCTGGCGGAGGATCTCGATATCCGCCGCAAGCCGCGACACGGTGGTCTGCGCAAAGGCGGGCTCCTCGGCGGTGCGCTCGTTCCACCAGTCGGACAGCGAGCCCTGCGGGTCGATGTCGATCAGCACCACGGGTCCGTGGCCGGCACGCTCCGCCTGGACGGCGAGATGACCCGTCAGGGTCGTCTTCCCCGATCCCCCCTTCTGCGATGCGAACGCTAAGACGCGCATAAGTCCCGACCCCTGGTATTCCAGACGGGAATGCCATGCGCGGGTCTAAGAAGCGGTTAACGTCGCTTCATAATGAGTGCGTATCGATCAGCTTTGACTGGAAATGCGAGCCTCCCCCGCCGCTTGGCCTTTGCCTTGTGCGGCGAACGGCGGCATGGTGGCGACGAGCGGATATGGGGTTTGAGCGATGACGGTTGGGAAGCTTCTCTTGGGTGCGGTCGCGCTGGGCGGCATGCTCTTCGCCGTTCCCGCGATGGCAGACGTGAAGGCCGGCGTCGATGCCTGGGCCAAGGGTGATTTCCCGCGCGCGGTCGGCGAATGGCGCCCGCTCGCCATCGCCGGTGACGCCGATGCGCAGTTCAACCTGGCGCAGGCGTACAAGCTCGGCCGCGGCGTGCCGCTCGACCCCGTTCTCGCCGAGAGCTGGTTCCGCAAAGCGGCGATGCAGGGCCATCAGCAGGCCGAGGACAATTACGGCTTGGCGCTGTTCCAGGCCGGCAAGAAGTCCGATGCATTGCCGTGGCTTGAGAAATCGGTCGCGCGCGGGGAACCGCGGACTCAGCTGGTGCTCGGCACGATGCTGTTCAACGGCGACGGCGTGCCCCGCGATTTCCCTCGCGCCTATGCACTCATGACGCGCGCGTCTGCATCCGGGCTGCAATCCGCCTCGCAGACGCTGACGCAGATGGACCAGTATATTTCGCCCGCCGACCGCGAAAAGGGCACCGCGCTGGCCCAGCAATATGCGTTGCAGGCCAAGCCCGAGGGGCCGCCTCGCTCCACGATCGGTCAGACCGAGGTGCAGCCGTCGCGTATCGCGGCGACGCCCCGCCCCCAAAGGATGCCCGCAAGCTCGCTGCCTGCGCGCGTTCCGGTGCCGACGCGAGAGCCGGCCCCCAAGCCTGTGCCCATCAAGACCGTTGCAGCCAAGCCGGGCGCAGCCAAGCCGAGCGCTGCGAAGCCCGTTCCAGTCAAGCCAGCGCCGGCAAGCGCGAGCGGCAACTGGCGGATCCAGCTTGGCGCGTTCCGCGACCAGAGCAATGCCGAGACGCTGTGGGGCAAGGTCCGCAGCAAGTTGCGTGGCGCGCAACCCTTCTATCCGAAGGCAGGCGGCGTGACGCGTCTCCAGGCCGGGGGATTCGGCACGAAGGCAGAGGCGACGCGTGCCTGTGCCGCGGCGGGGACGCCGTGCGTCGTCGTCGCCCCCTGATGCCCGCGGCGGCAGCGACCATAGCCTCCACCTCGGCGCGCTTGGCAACCCGCACTCCCGCTGAAAGGCCCATATGATGCTGCTGTTCGCTCTCGCGCTGGTGTCGACACCGCCATCCTGCGTAGACACGCGCCAGCAATGCCGCGCCTGCCCGACCGACGGTAAACAGGGATGTTCGTCGGTCGGCATCGCCTGCCAACCGGTCCACCGGGTCTGCCAACCCGCCGCAGCTGCCGAGGCATCCGCGCGTGCCGATCGAACCGCTGCCGCCAAGCCACCGCGCTAACCCGTCGACCACCGTTTCGGATCATTATCGCGCTCCCGTCGTTTCGTTTCGACATCGACCGGGAGCAAGATGGATGATTTCGAAGACCTTGGCGCTGGCAGTTGCCGGCGCATCGCTGCTGGCCGCGTGTTCCGGCCAGCAGCCTGCCAACGACATGATAGCCGATAACGGCGTATCCCTGCGCAACCTCGCCGAGACCGCCGTGGCAGTCCCCAAGCCCGAGCAATTGACCGTCAAAGGTCGGCTCATCCCGACCCCGTCTGATCCGACCTCGCGTCATTTCCTATTGCGCGAACGTAAAGCAGTGGGCGGCACGATCATCGCGATCCTCCGCCAGGAGCACGACGGCAAGGTGGCGTATTCGCGCACCGAGGTCGATTGCGGGAAGCGGCTGTTCCACGTCCTGGGCGTCGGTCCGAACCGTGCCTTGGTCGAGACCGACATCGCGAACGACG
>JAYVRZ010000118.1:0-8129 GCA_043775965.1 Sphingomonas sp. | reverse complement strand
GCCGCCTCCTCCTCGAACTTCGACTTGTCGACGTTGCGGATGACGATCCGCGGGTTCTTCTCGCCGGACTTGATGATGCGCTGTACGATCGGCGGGAATTGTCGCGTGACGTCGACCTCGTAGGTCATGAGCTGCTTGACCGGGCGGTAGCTCGCCCATTCGATCCAGCCGCGATATTCGCGCTTGGCGTGGCCCATCATGATCGTCGGCGGATGATCGAACCCGTCGATCAGCAGGCCGGGCTCTTCCCAGATCGACATGCTGATCGGGCCGAGCGCGCGCGTCATGCCCTGGTCGCGCAGCCATTGTTCGGCCCGCGCGAGCAGCGCCTGGAAAACGTCCTGGCGCTCCGCTTCCATCAGCCCCCATTGGCCGACGCCGGGGCCGAAGCCCTGATCGGCGGGCATCGTCAGCGCCAGCGTATCGATATGCGCGGAGATGCGGCCGACGACCCGGCCATCTTCCTCGGCCAGGAACAATTGCGCCTTGGCATGACTGAACCAGCCGTTCTTCTCGGGCGTGATCAGCCCGAGCGCCTCGGACTTCAGCGGCGGCACCCAGTTCGGATCGTCGGCGTAGAGACGGAAGGGCAAATCGATAAAGGCCTTGCGGTCCTTCTTGGTCTCGACCGGTCGGATAGTGAAATTGGCCATGGCGGGTTCCCGAAATCGCAGTTGAGCGTGTCTAGCCAGCGCGACCGGCAAAGGCGAGCGGGACATGACCGCGGGACATGACCGCGGGACATGACCATCGCCCGCATCGCTTACGGTGATCGCGTTTCCTCGGAGCAGGCGCGGTCCGCGACGCCTGTAAATGCCACGGTGCCGCCACTATCTTCGGGCAATGGATATGCCCATGGACACATCGCTCAGCCTTGCTCGCGGCCCGGCCGCTCCAGCCCCGGCAACCCCGATTGCCGGCACCAGCACGCTTCGCCTAGCGGACGACAAGGTAATGCTGCGCGCTGCCGCCGATCTGACGCGCGATCTGGTGAAGCCTCGGCCGGCGATCTACTGGGGCGACCTGATTGCCTCGGCCGTTGTCGGCTATGGTGCATTGGTGGTCGCTGCGACCGCCACGTCGATCCCGCTGGCGATCGTGGCGGGGATCGTGTCGATGCTGGGTCTGTACCGCGGCCTGAGCTTCATCCACGAGGTCAGTCACATGAAGCATGCCGCGGTGCCGCGCTTCCGTGCGGGCTGGAACGCGCTGTTCGGCGTGCCGATGCTGACCCCGTCGTTCATGTACGAGGGCGTCCACAACCTCCACCACGCCAAGACGCGCTATGGTACGATCGAGGATCCGGAATATCTGCCGCTCGCATTGATGAAGCCGTGGACGCTGCCGCTGTTCATCGTCGTCTCCGCACTGGCGCCGATCGCTCTGCTGGTACGGTTCGCGGTACTGGCGCCGCTGTCGTTGCTGTCCCCGACGCTGCGGACGGCGGTGGTCGAGCGCTTCTCGGCACTTGCGATCAACCCGCAGTTCCGCCGCCGAAGCCCGGAAGGCGAGGCCAAGGTGTATTGGAACCGTGTCGAGGTGCTCGCGAGCATCTGGGCGATCGCGCTGATCGCGTTGACGGTGTCCGGCGTGCTGCCGCTCCGCGCGTTCCTGACATTCCTCGGCGTCACGTCGGCCGCCGCGGTGGTCAACCAGGTCCGCACGCTCGTCGCGCATCTTTGGGAGAATGACGGCGAGCCGATGACGGTGACGGCGCAGTATCTCGACACGGTCAACGTGCCGCCGCCGGCGCTGCTGCCCGCGCTGTGGGCGCCGGTGGGACTTCGCTACCACGCGCTGCATCACCTGCTGCCGGGGCTACCCTATCATGCGCTCGGCGAGGCGCATCGGCGGATATCGGCGGAGCTGGATGCCATGTCGCCGTATCACAAGGCGAGCTATCCCGGATTGCCGGGCCTGGTGAACAAGATCGTCCGGAGCACGATGGCCAGTCGTTGATCTGTCAGAGAGCGGAAATAACGAAGGGGTCGTGGCGTGTCGCCGCGGCCCCTTTTTTATTCCTCCGACCGGATCAGGACCGCTTCGCCGATCAGGAAAAACAGCAGGAACGGCGCCCAGGCGGCGAGGAACGGCGGGTAGGCGCCCAGATTGCCCATCGCGAGCGCGAAATTGTCGGCCACGAAGAACGCGAAGCCAAGGCCCATGCCGATGACCGCGCGGACGAACAGCTTGCCCGACCGCGCGATCCCGAACGCGGCCACCGCACCCAGCAGCGGCATCAGCACCGACGACAGCGGTCCCGACAGCTTGTGCCATAGCGAACCCTCGAGCGCCTTTGTCGGCCGCCCGGCATCGGACAGGTCGCCGATCGCCGATTTCAGCGCCCCGAACGACAGCCCGTCCGCATCGACGCTGGCGAGCGTGAACTGGTCGGGCCGCACGTCTTTCGCGATCACCACCGACCCTAGGTTGGTGACCGTGCCGTGCGCCACCTCGAAACGGTTCGCCGGGCCGACCAGCCAGCCATTCGCCACCCGCCGGCCGTGATCGGCGCGCAGGATCGCGACGAGGTTGCCGCCGGTACGATCGTACAGCGTGATGTTACCGAGCTTGGTCGCATCGCCGCGTCCGCGGATCTGCCCGACCTCGATCAGGTCGTCGCCGTCGCGGACCCAGACGTTCGCCCGGTCGCCGCGATCGATCGGCAGCCTGCCGTAATTGACCTTCTGCCACTGGTTCAGCGTCGACGTCGCGCGCGCCACGACCCGGTCGTTGAACACGAAGCTGATCACCGCGACGCCGAGACTCGCGACGAGCAACGGCGCGAGCACCTGGTGCGCCGATAGCCCCGAACCCTTCAACGCGACGATCTCGCTGTTCTGGTTCATCGTGATCAGCGTCAGGATCGTCCCCAGCAACACCGAGAACGGCAGGAACCGCGAGACGATCTGCGGCGCGCGGAGCGACACGTAATGCCAGACCTGCGCATCGCCGTTGCCGGGAAAGGCGAGGATGTCGCCCGACTCGCTCAGCAGGTCGAGCGCCTGGAGGACCAGGACGAGCGCCGCGAGCACGGCGAACGTCCGCACCAGGAACATCTTGCCCATGTAGATCGCGACGGTGCGCGACGGGAAAAAGCTGACGAGTTTCATGCGGCCTTGCTCTTGCGGAAGCCGGGGATACGCTTGGCGATCGCGGTGAACGTCTTCGAGAAGACGCGTTCGAGGGCGCCGATCGGTTGTCCGCCGGGGACGTAGGCGATCGTGTAGTACATCCACAGGATCAGCCCGGCGAAGATCGTGAACGGCACCCACAGCGCGATGATCGGATCGATCCGGCCGAGTTCGCCGACGTCCGCCGCGTACTGGTTCACCTTGTGATAGGTGACGATCATCACGATCGACAGGAACACGCCGAGCGCAGACGAAGATCGCTTGGGCGGCACGCCCAGCGCAAGCGCGAGCAGCGGCAACAGGAACATCGTCGCGACCTCGGCCAGGCGGAAGTGGAATTCGGACCGGCTGCCGTCGCGTTGCACCAGCGTCGCCCCGCGCTGCCCCTGCTTGGCAAGTTCCGGCAGCGTATATTCGAGATTGCGTCCGCCGCGGACGCGGAAGCTCTCGAACTTGGGCAGGTTGATGGGCAGGTCGTGGCTGGTGAAGGTCAGCACGCGCGGCGTCTTGAACTCGGGCCGGTTGTGCACGAGCGTACCGTTGGCGAGGCGGAAGATGATGACGTTGGGATCGTCGGTCGCGAGGAACTTGCCCTTCTCCGCGGTCACGCCCAGCCAGTCGCCATTCTGGCTCTGCGCATGCACGAAGATGCCCGACAGTTCGCGCCCCTTGTCGTGGCTCCGCTCGATCCGCAGCGTCATCCGGTCGCCGAGCTGCGTAAATTCGCCGACCTTGATCGACGCGCCGAGCGCACCGGTGCGAAGCTCGAACCGCAGTCCCTCGTAGTAATAGCGGGCGATCGGCTGGACATAGCCGACGATCGCCAGGTTCAGCAGCGCCAGCGCGATCGTGTACATGTACGGCACGCGCAGCAGCCGGTTGTAGCTCATCCCGACACCGCGCAGCACGTCCAGCTCGGACGACGTCGCCAGCCGGCGAAACGCGAGCAGGATGCCGAGCAGCAGCCCGATCGGAATGCCGAGCCCCAGATATTCGGGCAGCAGATTGGCCAGCATCCGCCACACGACGCTGATCGGGCCGCCCTGCGTCGCGACGAAATTGAACAGCCCGAGCATGCGATCGAGCACGAACAGCATCACCGCGATCAGCAGCGTCGAAAACAGCGGCACCGCGATCAGCCGGGCCATGTAGCGGTCGATGGATTTCATGCGGAAATGGCGCTCGGTCTGCTAAGTCGGGCGGGTATAGGGGGGCAGGCGCAAGGCGTCATCCTCAATCGCATCACCTTGGCCGCGGGGCCTATTCCGCCGCGATGCTGTCGTTTGCGGTCGAACGGTCCGCGGCCATCGCCGTCGTGACGGCACGTTCCAGTGCGTTCAGCGTGAACGGCTTGCGCAACACCTCGTGCCCGCCGAACTGCGCGACGTTCGCCTCGCCTGCATAGCCGGTGACGAACAGCACCGCGACATGAGGATAAAGCGGGCTCAGCGCAGCGATCATCTCGGGGCCGGTCTGGCGCGGCATCAGCACGTCCGAGATGATGAGGTCGATCGACGGGTTCGCCGCCAGCAGGCCCGGCGCGGCAAACGGATCGTCGCACGCGATCGCGCGGTGGCCGAGCTCCTCCAGCGCGCCGGTCGTGGCGGCCAGCACGCGCGGGTCGTCCTCGACCACCAGGATCTCCAGCGCCTGCGGGACCATCGTGACCGGCTCGATCGCGACGATCTCGGCCGAGACTACAGGTGCGGTAGCGGGTGTAGCGGGTGTAGCGGCGGCGCCGGCGCGTGGCAGGTAGAGCGTTACCGCGGTCCCCTCGCCGGGCGCGGAGACGATGCCGACCTCGCCGTGCAACTGCCGGACGAGCGCGAAGATCTGGCTTAGCCCCAGACCGGTGCCCTTGCCGACGTCCTTGGTGGTGAAGAACGGTTCGAACACGCGTTCGGCGATGTCGGGCGTCATTCCGCAGCCGTCGTCGGCGACCGTGATCGTGACATAGTCGCCGGCTGCGCACCGGCCGACCTCGTCCGCCGCCAGCGTCGCCGCGCCGGTGACGATGGTCAGCGTGCCGCGGCCCTCCATCGCGTCGCGCGCGTTAACCGCGAGGTTGAGTACGGCGTTCTCCAGCTGCACCCGGTCGGCGCGAACGCAGCCGCCCGCTGCATCGTCGCGCGCGACCAGCGTGATCGCATCGCCGAGCGTGCGATCGAGCAGGTCGGACATGCCCGCGACCAGCTTGGCCGCCTCGATCGTCTCGGGCTTCAGCGCATCCTCGCGGCTGAACGCGAGCAGCCGGCGGGTCAGGGCGGCGGCCCGATTCGCGCCTTCGGTCGCGCTGTCGATATGGCGCCGTGCGGTGGCCGGATCGACCGCGATGCAGCGCTTGGCGAGTTCGAGACCGCCCAGCACGACCGCGAGCATGTTGTTGAAGTCGTGCGCGATGCCGCCGGTGAGCTGGCCGACCGCCTCCATCTTCTGGATCTGGCGGATCTTGGCCTCCTGCACGCGGAGTTCCGCGGTTGCGGCGGCGACTGCGGCGGTCAGCGTCTCGGCGCGTTCGCGTTCCAGTTCGGCATCCGCTTCGGCGGCTACGCGGTCCCCGACCGCCCGGATCGTGAACCAGCCGAGCAGGATCGCACCCAGCACGATCAACACGCCGAACACCGCCAACACGCCGGCGACCGCGCTCGACCGGTCGACCGATCCCATCGCGGCCGCCGTCCGATCGTCGAGCAGCGCACGTTCGCGCGCGATCAGCGTATCGAGGGTGGTATTGATCTCGATGAGCGTCGGCGCCTTTCGTCCCTGGTAATAGCGGGCGAGCGCCTGCCCGTTCTTGCCGTAGCTCGTGTTGAGCGCGGTCAGCGAAAGCTCCCGCCCGCGCGCATCATAGGCGGCACGCAACCGGTCGATCCGCGGCTGCTGTTCGGCATTGTCGTTGGTGATCTGATCAAGCCGGTCGATCTGCGTGCCCGCGAGCAGCCACTCGTCGAAATAGAGCTGGCCGAGCTGCTTGTCGCCGCTGATGACATAGCGGCCGAGCGACGCCTCCGACCGCGCGATCGTCCCCGACAGCGTCCGCGCGAGGATCATCACGTCGTAACTGTGGGCCTGCAACTCCAGCGCGCGGTCACGCTGCCGGTTGGCGTTGCTGAGCGTCACGATCAGCGCGACGAGCACGGCGGCCCCAAGCAGGCCCATCACGACCAGCATGATGATGCGCCATGGCGCTCCGCCCCCTCGGGCCGTGGCTTCGACCTCGTCTCGCGTCACGGGCAGTATTCTAGCGCGTCGTTGCCGGTGCGCAATGATTTAGAATTTGTGGAACGGGTGACGGCCCTTCCGATCCTAATCCGCCAGGAGAGGTTGGCTAGCCCTTGCCAGCGGAGGGGGAGGTAAGGGGAAGCCGCTGTTCCAAGTCCTTCCCCTCCGTCACCGTCGGCAACTCCTCCCCCCGGCGGGGGAGGATCGAGGGTCAGCCGATCACGCCGACCGAGCGGCCCGCCGCTTCGAACATTCCGAGGATCGTCGTGATCTGCTCGTCGGTATGCTCGGCGCACAGCGAGCACCGCAGTAGGAACGTCCCCGCCGGGGTCGCAGGTGGGCGCGCCATGTTCACGTACAGTCCGCCTTCGAGCAGCGACTGCCAGATCGCGATCGCCTGCTGCTGGTCGGTGAGAATGACCGCGATGATTGCCGAATCCGACGTCTCGGTGCCGAGCTTGAAGCCCATCGCCTTCAGCCCGCCGTGCAGCCGGCGCGCGTTCTTCCAGAGCTGCGCGCGCTTGTCGTGCGCGGTCATCAGCTTGCGGATCGAGGCGGCGGCGGTGGCGACCACCGAGGGCGGCAGCGAGGCGGTGAAGATGTACGGGCGGCACGCGAACCGCACCATCTCGAACTTCGGGTGGTTCGACACGACGAACCCGCCGACCGTGCCGACCGACTTCGAGAAGGTGCCGACGACGAAATCGACCTCGTCGGTAAGGCCCATCTCCTCGTACACGCCGCGCCCATTGGGGCCGAAAAAGCCCATCGAATGCGCCTCGTCGACCAGCACCATGCAGCCATGCTTCTTGGCGACCGCGACCATCTCCTTCAGCGGGGCGATGTCGCCGAGCATCGAATAGACGCCTTCGAGCACCACCAGCTTGCCCGCTTCCTTCGGCAACCGGCCGAGCCGCTTGTCGAGATCCTGCACGTCGTTGTGGCGGAAGCGGACGATCTCGGCATTGCCCTGCTTGCAGCCGTCGTAGATCGAGGCGTGGCTGTCGGCGTCGAGGATGACGTATTCGCCCTTGCCGGCGAGCGTCGAGATGATCCCGAGATTGGCCATGTAGCCGGTCGAGAACACGATCGCGCCGGTCACGTCGTAGAACTCGCGCAACGCCTGTTCGACGTCGATATGATCGTGGAACGTGCCGTTGAGCATCCGGCTGCCGTTGGTGCCCGAGCCGAACTTGTCGAGCGCGTCCTTGCCGGCCTGGATCACGTCGGGGTCGAACGTCATGCCCATGTAATTATAGGTGCCGAGCAGGATCGTGTCCTTGCCGCGGATCACCGCCTGAGTCGGCGACTTCACTTCGTCCATCACGATCGTGAACGGGTTGCGCACGCCGGACTTCACCAGCGCCTCGCGTTCGGCGATCAGGCCGTCGAATTTCGACATCAGGTCGAGTTCGGGCGCGACCGTTTCGGGATCGACGGGCAGGGCGTGGGCGGTGGTCGCGGCTTCGGTCATTCTACATGGTTCCCAAATACCCCGTTCGTGGTGAGTAGGGGCTGAGCCTGGCGAAGCGCCGTATCGAACCACATCCTTCGATACGCGTCTTCGGCTTCGCTCAGCCGCTACTCAGGACGAACGGACTATAAAATCAACGCTCAGTCGGCCTTCAACTTCGCGACCGCGTCGACCAGCTGGCCGACCGTCTCGATCTCGGCCTGCATGTTCATCGTGATGATGATGTCGAATTCGTCTTCGATGGCGGCGACGAAATCCATCACGGTCAGCGAATCCCATTCGAGATCACCGGCAAAGGT
>JAYVRZ010000117.1:0-12043 GCA_043775965.1 Sphingomonas sp. | reverse complement strand
TGTCGGACGTCGCGGCGCGTGCGTTCGTCTCGATCATGTCGAACAGCCGATCGAAGCCGACGGTCGAACGGCGATACGGGGTAAGGTCGAGTCGCATGTCAAAATCCTCCTATGAGCAATCTTTCCAAGCCCCGGGCCCACCGCTGTGCGACCCGGGCGCACGGTCCTTCAGGCACCGTGCGGCGGTGATTTGGTAAGCCATTTTGGAGCGTCAAGGGGCGCATCCGAAAATCGGGAAAGTCCCGCTTTCGATCCCCCAAGAGATACCGTCATTGAACATCCCCCGAATTACTAGAGTTTGCACTCAAAGGTTCAGGGGAAAAAATTTCATGTCGCTTACGCTTGCGCTGCTGCTTGCCGGTCAGGTCACTGCCGCTCCAACGCCGTCGGACCAGCCGCCCGTCCCGCAGGCGGCTACCGAGGAGCAGACCCCGGGGCGACTCGGCAACGCGCAGCAAGGCGGCGGTGGCGATGTCGTCGTCACCGCGCGCCGCCGTGCCGAGACTGTCCAGACCGTGCCGATCGCGATGTCGGTGATCGGCGGCACCGCCCTCGCCGAAACCGGCGCGTACAATGTCAGCCGGCTCACCCAGCTTCAGCCGACGCTGCAATTCTACTCCACCAACCCACGCAACTCGGCCGCCAACATCCGCGGCCTCGGCGCGCCGTTCGGCCTGACCAACGACGGCATCGAACAGGGCGTCGGCATCTATGTCGACCAGGTGTATTATAGCCGCATCGCGTCGGCGACGTTCGACTTCACCGATACCGAGCGGATCGAAGTGCTGCGCGGGCCGCAGGGCACGCTGTACGGCAAGAACACCACTGCCGGCGCGATCAACATCTACACGCGCAAGCCCAGCTTCACGCCCGAGGCGCGGATCGAACTCACCACCGGCAACTATCAGTTCATCCAGGCCAAGGCCTCGGTCTCCGGCCCGCTGATAGCCGACAAGCTCGCGATCCGGTTGTCGGCGGCCGTCACCGAGCGCGACGGCACGGTCAGCAACGTCGCAACCGGCAAGAACCTCAACGCGCAGGACAATAAGAGCGTCCGTGGACAGCTCTATTGGAAGCCGACCGATACGCTCGATCTGGCCTTGTCGGGTGACTACGGCCAGCAGAATCCGAATTGCTGCGTACAATATTACGCGCGCACCGGCGCGACGCAGCGCCCGCTCAACCGGCAATATGCCGCACTCGCCGCCGCGCAAGGCTATGCCGTGCCCTCGACCGATGCGTTCGACCGGGTGACCGACGTCGACACGCCGTTGCGCGCGAAGCAGGAACTCGGCGGCGCATCGCTGCTCGCCAACCTGGATCTGGGCGCGGCGACGATCACCTCGGTCAGCGCCTGGCGGTTCTGGAACTGGGATCCGTCGAACGATCGCGACTTTATCGGCCTGCCGATCACCACCGTGTCGGCCAACCCGTCGCAGCAGACCCAGTACAGCCAGGAACTGAGGATCGCCTCGAACGGCAAGCACACACTCGATTACGTCCTCGGCGCCTTCTATTTCTACCAGACGATCGACACGCAGGGGCTGCAGGTCCAGGGGCCAGCGGCGAGCGCCTATCTGCTCAACCCGACCAGCGCCAACAGCCGCAACCCGGCGGTGTTGAACGGCCTGACCTCGCGCAATGCGATCGGCTTCACCAACACCAGCGCCGCGCTGTTCGGCAAGCTGACCTGGCACGTCACCGACCGGCTTCAGATCGCGCCTGGGCTACGGCTCAACTACGACAAGAAGGACGGCGACTACGTCTCGACCGTAACCACCGGCACCGGCGCGGCCCTTAACTGCTCCGCCACCGCACAGGCTGCGAGCAGCGTCGTCAGGGACCAGTGCGGCGTGCTCGCGCCGCAAAGCTACCAGCCGAGCTTCGACAACTGGAACCTGTCGGGCGACATCACCGCCGCTTACACCGTCACGGCCGACGTCCACGCCTACGCCACCTATGCCCGCAGTTATAAATCGGGCGGCATCAATCTTTCCGGCCTGCCGCTCGACGCCTCCAACACGCCGATCCTTAGCGCCGCGACCGTGAAGCCCGAAAAGGTGAACCACTTCGAACTGGGCTTGAAGACCCAACTGCTGGATCGTCGCGTGACGCTCAACCTCGCCGGGTTCTGGACCGAGATCAGCGATTATCAGGCGACCGTCACCAACGGCCAGCTCGGCGTGCTGCGCGGGTATCTCGCCAACGCCGGCAAGGTGCGTACGCGCGGGCTCGAATTCGATTCGGCGTTCCGTCCGACCGATCGATTCAGCTTCTATGCGAACGGCGCGTACACCGACGCGAAATACGTCAAGTTCGTCGATGCGCCATGCCCGCCCGAGCTGTCGGGCGGCACGACCGCCACCGCCGGGCAAACGCCCAGCGCGCCCGGTACGGCAGGCGGCATCAGCCCGCAAAACTGCGACATCTCGGGCCAGCGCCTGCCGGGCGTGTCGAAATGGGCGTTCTCGTACGGCGCGGAATACGACCTGCCGGCGCGGATCGCCGGGCTCGATGGGCAGGTCTATCTGGGGTATGACGGCAGCTACCGGTCGACCTTCTCGTCGAACCCGTCGCGCTCGCTCTATACCGATATCGACGGCTACGCGCTCAGCAACTTCCGGCTGGGTTTCAAGGCGAAGGACAGCTGGAACGTGTTCGGCTGGCTGCGTAACGCCTTCGATCGCAACTATTACGAGGTGCTCGCGCTCCAGTCGGGCAGCACTGGCCTGGTCGTCGGGCAGCCGGGCGATCCCCGCACCTATGGCCTGACCGTCTCACGGTCGTTCTGATGGTCCCGTCTCACGGTCGTTCTGATGGTCCCGTCTCGCGGTCGTTCTGATCGTCCCGGTCTCTCGGTCGTTCTGAGGGTCACGATGCGTTCAGATTGGACGCGGTATTGAACGTACACGAGCCGGAGAGACGTCGCAGTCGGAAGCTCCCGACGTCTCTTCGGATCGGATTGCCCAACCCCCGAAACCACCCCCGAAACCGCTCCCGAACAGCCGCGCCCGCCCCCTTGCGTGCGACCGGTTACCGGCGCAGTCTGTTAACCTGGGATAATGGGGTGGCGGTATGTTCTTCGTACGACCGGGGCCCCTATGGTTTA
This sequence comes from Sphingomonas sp., assembly GCA_043775965.1. GTDB lineage: Bacteria > Pseudomonadota > Alphaproteobacteria > Sphingomonadales > Sphingomonadaceae > Sphingomonas. The sequence goes on along the minus strand of JAYVRZ010000117.1, from coordinate 8,934 downwards.
GGATGGCTACGGGCGTCCTGGTGATCTGGGGACTGCTCGGCTGTTTCATGTGCCTTCAGCAAATTCGGCTCGGCGCCGATGCGATGGGTCACGCAACCGCCTATGACCGCGCACTCTATGCCGCGCTGCCGAACTGGTACGATGCGCTGTTTGCCGTTGCGGTGGCGAGTGGCCTGGTCGGCGCGGTCCTGCTTTTCATGCGCCGCGCATCGTCGCGCGTGTTTCTCCTGGCGTCGCTGTGCGCCACGATTCTGCAGTTCGGCTGGCTGTTCGCCACGACCGATATCGTCGCGCACAAGGGCGCGGCGGAGACGGTGAGCTTTCCAGTCCTGATCGTGGCCGTTGCGGCGTTCGCCTTGTGGCTCGTCGGCAAGGCTAGGCTGAAGGGCTGGGCGGTCTGATGCGGATGGCACTGGCGGCCGCGCGGGAGGCGTCGATGGCGGCGGGGCTGGGCGGGCCTTACGCCGCGCGCTAGAACGCACCGCATGTCCACGACCTATACCCTCGACACCGCGACGAGTCGCGCCAACCCGATGCCCGCGCCGCTGAAGCGGCTCACCGTGCCCGCGATTCGCCGCCAGAAGGGCACGACGCCGCTCGTCATGCTGACCGCCTATACGGTACGGAACGCGCAGTTGCTCGATCCGCATTGCGACATGCTGCTGGTCGGCGACAGCCTGGGGCAGGTGATCTACGGCCTGCCGTCGACCGTTCCGGTGACGCTGGAGATGATGGCGGCGCACGGTGCCGCGGTGGTGCGGGGCAGCTATCACGCGGTGGTGGTGATCGACATGCCGTTCGGCAGCTACGAGGCGTCGCCCGAAAAGGCGTTCGAGAGTGCTGCGTGGCTGCTCAAGCAGACCGGCGCGGCGGCGGTGAAGCTCGAGGGCGGGATCGCGATGGCGCCGACCGTCAGGTTCCTTACCGAGCGCGGTATTCCGGTGATGGGCCATGTCGGCCTGACCCCGCAGGCGGTGAACGTGCTCGGCGGCTACGGCGCGCGCGGTCGCACGCCCGAGGAGGCCGCGAAGATCGTCGCCGATGCGCAGGCCATTGCCGAGGCGGGCGCGTTCTCGCTGGTGATCGAGGGAGTCGTCGAGCCGATCGCGATCGAGATAACGAACGGCGTCGCCTGCCCGACGATCGGCATCGGTGCATCGGCGCAGTGCGACGGGCAGGTGCTGGTCGCCGAGGACATGCTGGGGCTGTTCGATCGTACCGCGAAGTTCGTGAAGCGGTTCGCGGACATCGCAGACACGATTTCCTCCGCCGCGCAGACCTATGCGGACGACGTCCGGTCGCGTGCTTTCCCGGGGCCGGAGCAGGTCTACGCGCCCAAGGATTGATCCGCTTCCGTTTCGGTCTCGGCGCGGCTAAGGTCCGCGCCGCCCACCCCCCTAATTGTTCGGAGCTGTCCTTGGCCCTCCCGCCGAAAACCGATGAAGCATTCCTGCGTGAGGTTGACGATGAACTGCGCCGCGACCAACTAGCCGGTTTCTGGACGAACTGGGGTATTTGGGTTGCGATCGGCGTCGTCGCCGCGCTCGCCGCGCTCGCGGGCTTCCTCTACTGGCAGCATCACAACCGCGAAGCCGCCGGTATCGAAGGCGAGCAGCTTCAGGCGGCTTATGACTCGCTCGGCGCGAATAACGCCGCCGTCGCCGCCAAGCCGCTTGCCGCACTCGCCGCGTCCAGTCGCGACGGCTACCGCGCTCTTGCGATGTTCACGCAGGCCGATGTTCTGCTCCAGAAGAACGATATGAAGGGCGCGGCCGCTAAGCTCGGCACGATCGCCGCGGATACGTCGCTCGCAAAGCCGTTCCGGGATCTTGCACTGGTGCGCCAGACTTCTGCCGAGTTCGATATGCTCAAGCCGCAGGTCGTGGTCGAGCGTCTGCGTCCGCTTGCCGTTCCCGGTGGCGCCTGGCTCGGAAGCGCCGGCGAGATGGTCGCGATTGCCTATCTCCGTATGAACCAGCGGCAGCAGGCCGGTACGATGTTCGGCCAGATCGCCCGCGATACCGACGTACCCGAGACGATCCGTCAACGCGCGGTTCAGATGGCCGGCGTACTGGGTGTCGACGCCGTACCCACTGCCGGAACTACCCCGGGGCCTAACACCCCGGCTGCATTAAACGAGGATACCAAGGCGCAATGATGAAGACATATCGGGTGACGGTCGCCGTCGCCGCGCTCGTGGCTCTGAGCGGTTGCGGAATATTCAAGGGTGGTGGCGGCAAGAAGACGCCGACGCTCGGCGACCGCGTGTCTATCCTGGTCTCGGAGAACGAGGTCGAAACCGACAAGACGATCGCCGACGTCCAGGTCCTGCTGCCCGCGCCCGCGGTCAACGATTCCTGGGCTCAGCCCGGCGGCAACCCGGCGAAGTCGATGGGCCAACTCGCGCTCGGCGATCAGCCCAAGCGCGCCTGGCAGGCCTCGATAGATGGCGGATCGAACCGCGAGCGCATGGCGGCCGCTCCCGTGGTGGCCGATAACAAGCTCTTCGTGACGGACGTCACCGCCACGATTCATGCGTTCGCGGCCGACACCGGCGCAGCGCTGTGGAGCGCGGGCATCACCGAGGACAAGCTGAACCGCGCGGCACGTTTCGGCGGCGGCGTCAGCTATGACGACGGCAAGCTGTACGCCACCGACGGCGTCGGCGATGTCGTCGCGATGAACGCGGCCGATGGCGCGATCCTCTGGCGCGCCAAGCCGGGTGCCCCGTTACGTGGGTCGCCAACGGTCGCCAATGGCGCGGTCTACGTCCTAACGCAGGACAATCAGGTCTTCTCGCTCAACCAGGCTGACGGCAAGGTTCAATGGGTCCAGTCGGGCACGCTGGAAACGCAGGGCGTGTTCGGCGTTGCCGCCCCGGCAGTCAGCCAGGGCACCGTGGTCGCAGGTTTCTCGAGCGGCGAGCTTAGCGCCTATCGTTACGAGAATGGTCGTATCCTTTGGCAGGACGCGTTGTCGCGGACTTCGGTCACGACGTCGGTATCCAGCCTGTCGGACATCGACGCGGCGCCGGTGATCGATGGCGGTCGCGTCTACGCCGTCGGCCAGGGTGGCCGCATGGTCGCGCTCGAACTGTCGACCGGCCAGCGCCTGTGGGAGCAGAACTTCGCCGGCATCTCGACGCCCTGGGTTGCGGGCGAGTGGCTGTTCGTGATCACCGACGATGCGCGACTGGTGTGCTTGTCGCGATCGAACGGCAAGGCGCGCTGGATCGCGCAGCTCCCCCGGTTCCAGAACGAGAAGAAGCGCAGCAACGCGATCACCTGGTTTGGCCCCATCCTGGCTGGCAACCGCCTTGTGCTGACGAACTCGCGCGGCGAGATCAATTTCGTCTCGCCAACCGACGGCAAGGTCAGCTCGACGATCGAGACGAAGACGCCGTTCTCGCTTCCCCCGATCGTTGCGAACTCGACGCTGTACACGCTGGACCAGAAGGGCAAGATCACCGCGTACCGGTGATGGTCGTTCCCCTCTGTCCGGTGGGCGGAGGGGAGGACGTGACGCCAGCGCGTTCTCGCGCTAAGGGCTCCCCATGTCCAAACTCCCCGTGGTCGCGATCGTCGGCCGCCCCAATGTCGGCAAGTCGACTCTGTTCAACCGCCTCGTCGGCAAGAAGCTCGCGTTGGTCGACGATCGACCCGGCGTGACGCGCGATCGTCGCGAGGGCGATGCGTCGCTGATCGGGCTCGAATTCCGCATCATCGATACTGCCGGTTACGAAGATCACGACGCGCAGACGCTGCCCGGCCGGATGCGCCAGCAGACCGAAGCCGCGGTCGAGCAAGCCGATGTCGCGCTGTTCCTGTTCGACGCGCGCGCGGGTATCGTGCCGCTCGACGAAGAGATCGCGCGCTGGCTCCGCACCGCCGACGTCCCGGTCATTCTCGTCGCAAACAAAGCCGAGGGCCGCGCGGGCGAAGACGGCATCCTCGAATCGCTGGCGCTTGGGTTCGGCGACCCGGTCCAACTGTCCGCCGAGCATGGTGAAGGCATGGGTGACCTGTTCGAAGGCTTGCTCCCGCTGCTCGAAGGCAAGGAGGACGTGCCCGAGGAACAGCCTGACAACGAATATGAAGGTCCGCTGAAGCTCGCGATCGTCGGTCGCCCAAACGCCGGCAAGTCGACGCTCGTCAACCGCATCCTCGGCGAAGACCGGATGATCACCGGCCCCGAGGCGGGCATCACGCGCGATTCGATCAGCGTCGATTACGACTGGCACTCGACCGGCGGGGAAGCGCGCAAAGTCCGCTTGATCGACACCGCGGGTATGCGCAAGCGCGCCAAGGTGCAGGACAAGCTCGAGAAGATGTCGGTCGAGGACGCGCTGCATGCGGTCGACTTCGCCGAGGTCGTCGTGCTGCTGCTCGACGCGACGCTGGGCCTCGAGGCGCAGGATCTCCGCATCGCCGACAAGGTGCTGCAGGAGGGCCGCGCGCTCGTCATCGCACTCAACAAATGGGATGTCGCCGAGAGCGCGTCGTCGCTGTTCAACGGCGTGAAGCGTGCGCTCGAAGATGGCCTGAGCCAGGTCAAGGGTGTCACCGTGATGACTGTGTCGGGTGCAACGGGCAAGGGCATCGACCAGTTGCTCCAGGCGTGTTTCGATACCCGCGACGCCTGGTCGAAGCGCGTCGGCACCGGCGAACTCAACCGCTGGTTCGAGCGCGCGATCGAGGCAACGCCGCCGCCCGCCCCCGGCGGCAAGCGGATCAAGATGCGCTACGTTACGCAGGTCAAGACGCGGCCACCGAGCTTCGTCATCTTCGGCACGCGCGTCGATCAGCTCCCCGCTAGCTATGAGCGCTATCTGGTCAATTCGATGCGCAAGGATTTAGGGTTCGGCGCTGTCCCTGTCCGCCTTATGTTCCGCGCACCGAAGAACCCTTACGACGACAACGGCCGAGGCGGTGGCGGCAGCTAGGCGATAGTGTCCCGCGTCGTCCGCATCGATGCCAGGGGCATGCGCTGCCCATGGCCGGCAGTGCGGCTCGAACGCGCGCTTCGCAATGGCGCCACGACGGTCGAGGTCATCGCGGACGATTCGCAGGCCTCTGTCGAACTCGCAGCCGTCGCGGCAGCGGCAGACGCGCGGATGGAGATCGTTTTGGACGAAATATCTCCGTTCTTTGTGATAACTTGTCTTTAGTGTGACAACACTGTGTTTACCCAAACGGTGTATCGGTCCGGTCTGACCTTCACGGCGCTGTTTGCCCAATGGGAGAAGGCGAAAGTGTCGTTCGAAGGAAGCACCTTGATCAACTGGCCTGCATTCGCGCAGGCCCGCAGCGAGTTGGGCGCAGGATTTGGCCGTATCCTGGGATATTTTCGCGAGGACGGCGTGAAGTCTGTCGCAGCGATCGAGGCGGCTATGCGCGCGGGCAATGCCGCTGCGATGGTGATCCCGGCGCATACGCTGAAGGGCGAAGCGCGGCAGTTCGGGGCGGAGCCGCTCGCCGACCGCGCCGAGGCGATCGAGACGATAGCGCGAGACTGTGTCGAGATGCAGGATACGCCGGAGGAGGCGCTGGAGCATATCGTCCAGTTACGGCCGTTGTTCGAAGAAACGCTGACGTTGCTGGAGCGGGAGGCGAACCCTCTGGTGGCGCGGAAGCCTGCGGGCGGTTTCGGGCGCCGTGCCGTGCCGACGGGGTTCGGCGAGGAGTAGTTTGCGGGCTGCCTCTCCCTTTTACCTCCCCGGCGAAGGCCGGGGTCCAGTTGGGGAACGGCGCTAATTACGGGCAGCGCACAGTTACTGCCGCCTTGCCAACTGAGCCCCGGCCTTCGCCGGGGTGGTGGTAGATGTGGTCAAGGCGCGGCATCGAACTAGCGACACCGCCCCGATCGCTCACCCCTTAAGATACGGTGCAGCGCCGGCCTTGGGCGAATCATGTTCGGAGATCGAGTTGAGCTGGATGTAGTTGTGGATGCCCATCCGTGCGATCATCTCGAACTGGCGCTCGAGCGTGTCGACATGCTCTTCCTCGCTGGCGAGGATGCGGGCGAACAGGTCACGGCTGATGTAGTCCTTGACCTGTTCGCAATACGCGATCGCGCCCTTGAGCTGGACGGTCGCCTCGACCTCGAGGGCGAGATCCGACTTCAGGACCTCCTCGACGGTCTCGCCGATGCGGAGGCGGCCGAGCAGCTGGAAATTGGGGAGGCCATCGAGGAACAGGATGCGCTCCGACAGCCAGTCGGCATGCTTCATCTCGTCGATCGATTCCATCCGCTCGTACTGGGCGAGCTTGTAGACGCCCCAATGCTCGAGCATCCGGTAATGAAGCCAATATTGATTGACCGCGGTCAGCTCGTTCTTGAGCGCCTCGTTCAGATAGTCGATTACTTGGGGGTCGCCGCGCATGGCCATATCTCCGTCACCTCTGACGGACATGTAGCGCCGGACATGCCGCAACCGCAACCCAAGAAATGGCGGATTTCTGCGGTTTCTTAGCTCTTGCGACGCTTATGCAGCAGCGCGCTCCTCATCGATAATCGCTCGCGCTATCGACGCGCACTGGCCGCATTTGGGTTTGCGCCCCATCGAACGAAACGCCTGGCAGGGTGTCGTGCACCCCCCACGCGCGCAATTGCGAACGTCGGATTCTCGTATGGCATTGCAAACGCAGACGACCATGGGAACTCCCTAGCTGTACGCACGGGATACCGATACTGCGAACCAGTCGCAAGCCCTTTTGCGTCTTATTCGCAACTAGGCCGATCGGTTCATCGCGAATGCCGAACCTCGGATCGGCTGCCACGCGAATCGCGACAGGCTGCGCCATAGCCATTCGAGCGGCCCGTAGCGGAACCGGTCGAGCCACGGTTTCGACCAGGCGAGCATCGCGATCCAGATGGGGACGACGACCGCGTACAGGGTCGCGCGCGGGAGATAGCCGAACAGGCCGAAGCCGTAACCGTAGAACAGCGACGTGCAGATCAGCGTGGTGCCGAGATAGTTGGACAACGCCATTCGCCCCGCAGCAGCGATCCGGGTGGTCAGCCAGCCGCCCGGCCGGGCGAGCAGGACGATCCCTGCGGCGTATCCGGCGATCATCAACGGTCGCAGCGGGGTTGCGAGCGCGAGCCACGAGAGGGCCACGTACTGCGCGGCGAAACCATGGGCGATGTCGTACGTGGCAATCAGCGCATAGCCGATAACGCCGGTGCCGATGCCGAGTGCCGCGATGCCGACATAGCGATGCCGCGACCAGGCTCCGGTGAGGAACCCGGAGCGCAGTCCCGCCATGCCGAGCAGCATGAAGCCGAGCGTTTCGGGGCCGCCGATCGTCAGATAGGTCACGGGACCGGTTACGTTCGCCCAGCGCCATGCGACCATGTCCGCCCATCTGCCGCGTCCGATCGCAAGATCTTTGGCGATGACCGCGGGGGAGGGTTGGCCGAACTGGTCCGCCAGCGTCTGCCATGTCTCGACCGCTCGTGTGCTTGCACCGAAGACATGGGCGGCTGCGTGCAGGTCGAACGCGTAGGTGACGAATGTAGCCAGTTCGACGATCTGGACGCCGAGGCACAGGAGCGCGACGCCGATCAGCCAACCGACCGGAAGCCGAACGAACATGAAGGCGATCGCGCCGACCAGCGCGTAATGCGCAAGGATATCGCCCCACCAGAGCAGATAGAGGTGGGCGATCCCGAACGCGAACAGCCATGCCATGCGACGGAAGTGGACCGTCGCAGCGTCATCGCCGTTCGCCTGCGCGCGGTCGATGACGAGCAGCATCGAGGCGCCGAACAGGCATGAGAACAGACCGCGCATCTTGCCGTCGACCAGGATGAAGGTGGCGACCCAGGCGATCAGGTCGGGCGTGCCGGGCGGGCCCATCGAGGCGGGTGTCATGTAGGCGAATTCGGGAAGCGCGAACGCGGCGATGTTGGCGGCGAGAATGCCCATCACGGCGACGCCCCTGATGACGTCGAGAGTGGCGATTCTGGTGGGGGCGGGGGTCATGGTCTGGGAGTGAAGTATAGAAAGTACAGACGCTGGCGCAGTGTTTCGTGGAGGCGTTCCAAAGGTGGGAATGCGGCAATCCGTGCGGACGGGATGCTTTTGGCGTCGGCGCCGCAAAGGGCGTTGAGCGTGGCGGTTTTGATGGGGGCAGGGGGCATGCGGAGAAAGTGAAGTATAGAAAGTATAGACGCTCGCGCGGTATTTCGCAGGGCCGTCCTGGGGGACGGGAATACGGCATGGTCGCGCTCGCATGCTGTGCCGTAGGAGTGTCCTGGGCTCGGCTTGGCGGATCCAGGTGGTGCCTCAACGGCGCTCGCGTCCGATCGCAGGCTATTGGTAGCGCGGCAGGATGGGCATGCTTGGATCATCGTCCGACGCTGGCATATTGGAATGATGTAGGACAGCCTGCGCGTACTGGGGCTGCCGTGACAGGATCACGCTCGCGAGACCTCCATATCGGGAATTGTTCGTCGCCGTCGAACCTGTATCCGAACCGGTGCCCGGATCCGCAGCCGTATCCGCAGCCGTCTTTGAAACTCCGACCCGGCTTCGACTTGGTATCACTCGTCGCTCCAGCGGAAGCTGGGTATCCTGTTGGCGAGTGTTGCGACCCGATTGGGGAGATCCCAGCTTTCGCTGGGATGACGGGTTGGGGCGGGGGATGGGTGTCGGGTGTCGGGTGTCGGGTGTCGGGTGTCGGGTGTCGGGTGTCGGGGAGAGGGACCGAATAGTGAACGCACTGCCAGCGGAAACGATTTTCGGCGTGCGCCGTGATCTGACAGCGAGTTGGGGTTTGAACGGGTGCGGCGCGCACTTCCTTGCTCTCCCGCAAAGGCGGGAGCCCAGTCTGGGTCCCCGCCTTCGCGGGGAAACATGGTGAGTTTGAAGCTATCCCCGCTCTCAGTTCACCACCCCGGCGGAGGCCGGGGCCCAGTTGGGGAACGGCG
>JAYVRZ010000116.1:0-5154 GCA_043775965.1 Sphingomonas sp. | reverse complement strand
CCGGAGGCCACCACCCCGGCGACGGCAACCACCCCGGCGGAGGCCGGGGCCCAATTGGGGGACGGTGATGATCGGTCCAGGTTTTCCGTTACCAGTCTTTCCCAATTGGGCCCGGCCTTCGCCGGGGTGGTGGAAATGGGGCGGCTGCCGCTCTGCTTCAGGCGCTACTTAAACTCCCCCGCAACCGCGCCGCCAGCACAAGCCCGTCCTCCCCAGCCCCCCGCATCTCCGCCAGCGACGTCGCTCCATCCCGCTTAGCCAGCCGCCGCCCGTCCGCATCCACCACCAGCGGATGATGATGATACGCGGGCACCGGCAAGCCGAGCAGCGCCTGCAACACCCGGTGCACGTGCGTCGCAGCGAACAGATCCACCCCGCGCACCACATCCGTCACCCCTTGCGCGGCATCGTCGAGCGTCACGGCCAGATGATAGCTCGCCGGCGCATCTTTTCGCGCAAGCACGACATCGCCTTGCGCCAGCGGATCGGCGGCAACCGTCCCAACCGTCGCATCATGCCAGGTCAGCGCCCCCGTCTCCCCAAGCGCCTTCGCCATATCCAGCCGCCAGCAACACGCCCCCGTTCGCGCCGCGATCTCCGCCGACGACAGCCCCCGACACGTCCCTGGATAGGCCGGCCCGACATCCCCCTGCGGCGCCAACGCACTCGCCGCGATCTCCGCGCGCGTACAGAAACACGGATAGACGAGCGCGCGTGCCTTCAGCCCATCCAGCGCCGCCTCGTACGTCGCGAGCCGCTCCGACTGAAAAACCAGCAAGTCCCATCGCAAGCCAAGCCACGCCAGATCCTCGAAAATCCCGTCAACGAACTCCACCCGGCTCCGCGTCCCGTCGATATCCTCGATCCGCAACACGAACCGCCCGCCCCGCTCCCGCGCGAAATCATGCGCGCGGATCGCCGACATCGCATGCCCGAGGTGCAACCGCCCGGTCGGGCTGGGCGCGAACCGCGTGACGATCGTCACGATGCTTGACCTGACGATACGCGCCGTGCTGTCATGCCATTGTCATCGCTATCGTCCATAGGGCGTCTCGCGAAGCCTGGAGTGGGAGGAGCCGTGTTTCACCCCGATCTGATGCGTCACCCGGATGGTTGTCCGGCGCTTGTGCTCAATGCCGATTACACGCCGCTTTCTTATTATCCGCTCAGCGTCTGGCCGTGGCAAACCGCGGTCAAGGCGGTGTTCCTCGACCGCGTCGACATCGTCGCCACCTATGAACGCGAAGTGCGCAGCGCCAATTTCGCGCTGAAACTGCCCTCGGTGATCGCGCTCAAGCAGTTCGTCCGACCGTCGCAATTTCCCGCCTTCACCCGCTTCAACCTGTTCCTGCGCGACAAGTTCACCTGCCAATATTGCGGCAAGCTGCGCGATCTCACCTTCGACCATGTCGTTCCCCGTGCGCAAGGCGGTCGTACCACCTGGGAAAACGTCGTCACCGCCTGCTCGCCGTGCAATCTCAAGAAGGGCGGGCGCACGCCGAAGCAGGCGGCGATGCCGCTCCATCTCGAACCGATCCGGCCGACCAACTGGCATCTGCAGGAACACGGCCGCAGCTTTCCGCCCAACTACCTGCACGACACATGGCACGACTGGTTGTATTGGGACATCGAACTGGAGCCGTAACGGGCGCCACCGGATTGTTTCGATACGACGGGAGATACTATGCGCGTAATGGTCGGAGCGGCACTCGTCGCGACAGGGTTGATGCTGTCCGCGTGCGGAGACAAGGACGCGCAGCGCGCGCAGGCCGATGCCAACGCGTCGGGCTTCGTGCCGCCCTCGGTGACGTCGCGGCTCGATTTCGGTGCCAGCATGGAACGCCGCTTCCGCACGTTCGATCGCAACGCCGACGACCGCATCACGAAGGACGAACTGCCCGCCCCCAACGCGCGCATCAAGGCGTTCGACCGCAACAAGGACGGCGTCATCACCGCGATCGAGTGGAGCGAGGGCACCCTCGCCTGGTTCGACAAGATGGACCTCAACCACGACGGCACGGTCACGTCCGAAGAGCGTGCGGAGTCGCGCAAGCGCTAGGGACGGGCGCTAGCGTCCAGCCGCGACCCGCCACTTCCCAAACCAAAGCAACTTCCAGCGTCACCAAACAGTGTCGTTGCCAAACAGCTTCGTTGCCAAACAGCTTCGTCACCCCAGCGAAAGCTGGGGTATCCCTCGTGGTTCGCGACGCCCGCCACATGGGAAGATCCCAGCTTCCGCTGGGATGACGATAACGGGTATGATTGGCGGCCGCTTCACACAACTATATTACGCCCGAGCCATACTCGACATTCGCTTACGCCTCTGAAGCATCGCATTCCCAGTTGACCTGATCCCTGCCGCAGCGCAGCAGGGAATCATGGCCAGCCTTCCCGCAATCGCGAACAATTCCGACATTCGCTTCCTCGGCAAATTGCTGGGCGACGTCATCCGCGCGTACGGCGGCGACGCGCTGTTCGAGGCGACCGAGACGATCCGAAAGGCCTCGGTCGAGCGCCACCGCGACGTCTCCGAAGGCAAGGTCACCGACGACAGCGCAGTCGATCTCAGCCTCGAAAAGCTTGGCCTCGACGAGACGCTCGATTTCGTCCGCGGCTTCATGCTCTTCTCGATGCTCGCCAACCTCGCCGAGGATCGCCAGGGCATCGCCGCGGAAGACGGCGCCGACCTTGCCTCCGCGATCGCCCAACTCGAATCCGAAGGCATCGACCGGACGCAGATCCGCGCTCTGCTCGACAAGGCGCTGATCGCCCCCGTGCTCACCGCGCACCCGACCGAAGTGCGGCGGAAAAGCATGATCGATCACCGCAACCGCATCGCCGAACTGATGGCGCTGCGCGATCTCGGCCGCGACACGACGCCCGACGGCGACAGCGTCGACGACGCGATCCTCCGCCAGATCGCGCTACTCTGGCAAACGCGTGTCCTGCGCCGCGACCGGCTCTACGTCACCGACGAGGTCGACACCGCGCTCAGCTATCTGCGCGACGTGTTCCTCCCCGCGCTCCCCGCGCTCTATCAGCGCTGGGACCGCGCGCTCGGCGAACGCACGCCCAGCTTCCTCCGCCCCAGCAGCTGGATCGGCGGCGACCGCGACGGCAACCCTTACGTCACCGCCGACTCGCTGAAGGCCGCGCTGTCGAAGGCCAGCGAAGCGGTGCTCGGCTATTATTGCGAAGCGGTCCACGCGCTCGGCGCCGAACTGTCGATCTCGACCGAACACGCGCCGGCCGACGCGGCAGTGCAGGCACTCGCCGACGCCAGCGGCGACGATGCCGCAAGCCGCGCCGACGAACCCTATCGCCGCGCGCTGTCGGGCATCTACGCGCGCCTCGATGCGACGCACGCCGCGCTGACCGGCAAGCCATCGCCCCGCCCCGGCCGTCTCACCGGCGAACCCTATGCCAACCCCGCCGACTTCCGCGCCGACCTCGTCACGTTCGCGCACGGCCTCGGCACCGCGCTGAAGACCGGCGGCGCGCTCGGCCGGCTGATCCGTGCGGTCGAGACGTTCGGCTTCCACCTCGCCACCTTGGACCTCCGCCAGAACAGCGCGGTCCACGAACGCGTCGTCGCCGAACTGCTCGAGGTCGCAGGCGTCGAAACCGACTACCTGTCGCTCGACGAAGACGCCCGCGTCGCGCTGCTCCGCCGCGAACTCGCCAACGCCCGCCCGCTCACCTCGCGCTTCGCCGAATATTCCGAGGAAACCGCCGGCGAACTCGCGATCGTCCAGGCCGCCGCCGACGCGCACGCCGCCTACGGCCCCGCGTGCATCACCAACTACATCGTCTCGATGGCGCAATCGGTCAGCGACCTGCTCGAGGTGAACCTGCTCCTCAAGGAAGTCGGCCTTTACCGCCCCGGCGCGACACCGACTGCGGCGATCATGGCGGTCCCGCTGTTCGAGACGATAGGCGATCTCGAAGCCGCCCCGGGCGTGATGTCCGCCTGGTTCGCGCTTCCCGAGATCGCGACGATCTCCAAGGCGCGCGGCCATCAGGAAGTGATGATCGGCTATTCGGACAGCAACAAGGACGGCGGGTACCTCACATCCACCTGGCAGCTCTCGAAAGCGTCGACCTCATTGAAGCCGGTGTTCGCGAAGGCCGGCGTTGGCATGCAGCTGTTCCACGGGCGCGGCGGCGCAGTCGGGCGTGGCGGCGGCTCGGCCTTCCGCGCGATCCGCGCGCAGCCCCCGGGCACCGTCCAGGGCCGCATCCGCATCACCGAACAGGGCGAGGTCATCGCCGCCAAATACGGCACGCGCGATGCTGCGATGACCAACCTCGAAGCGATCGCGTCCGCCACCCTGCTAGCCAGCCTCGAACCCGAACGCCTCTCCAACGCCGACAATGCCAGCTTCTCCGCCGCAATGGACACGCTCAGCGACACCGCATTCCACAGCTACCGCGACCTTGTCTACGGTACGGAGGGCTTCCGCACCTTCTTCCGCCAAATGACCCCGATCGCGGAAATCGCCGGCCTCAAGATCGGCAGCCGTCCTGCCAGCCGCACCAAGTCCGACCGCATCGAAGACCTCCGCGCGATCCCCTGGGTGTTCAGTTGGGCGCAGGCGCGCGTCATGCTCCCCGGCTGGTACGGGGTAGGCCGCGCGATCGCCGATTTCGAGGACAAGGCGCTGTTGAAGGACATGGCGCAGGGCTGGCCGCTGTTCGCGTCCGCGCTCGCCAATCTCGAGATGGTGCTGGCGAAGTCCGACATCGCCATCGCCGAGCGCTATGCCGGGCTCGTGGAAGACGATAAACTCCGCGAGATCTTCACGACGATCCGCGACGGCTGGCACCAGACACACGACGGACTTTTGCAGGTCACCGGACAGTCGCGCCTGCTCGAAAAGCACCCCGCCCTAGACGCTTCGATCCGCCTCCGCCTCCCCTATATCGAGCCGCTCAACCTGCTCCAGATCGAGTTGATAAAACGCCGCCGCGCCGGCGAGGACGACCCCCGCATCGGCGAAGGTATCCTCCTCTCCATCAACGCCATCGCGACGGCGCTAAGAAACAGCGGCTAACTCTCCCTCGCCCCTCCGGGGAGAGGGAGGGAGGAGCCGAAGGCGACGGAAGGGAGAGGGGCGTTGGGATGAGCCGTCCTGAGCCTCACGGCCCGCCCCA